>CAZCAL010000400.1:0-4705 GCA_964496625.1 uncultured Verrucomicrobiaceae bacterium
TGTTGCCTTGGATGGCACCATGCTTCTCCGCGTAGGATTCCTCATCCCCAGTGGTCATCAGAATGGGACTCCAAAACTGAGATTCGTCAGACGCCTCCGCACCCGCATCCAAGAGCAGTTCGTGCGTGGAAAGGAGTAACCTCGCCAAATTCTCCGCCCGCTCCATGTAGCGTGCGACCCAATAAATACTGTCTGCGACTCTGCTTAACATGTGATTTTTTCCGCTCAGTTTTTTGGCATTGGTGCAGAGCCTGCGGGAGCTTCCTCATCTCCCCATAAAACCCAAGTGTCCTTGCTGCCACCACCCTGCGAAGAATTCACCACCAGCGATCCTTTCTTCAGTGCCACGCGTGTCAGCCCGCCAGGCACCACTCGCACCCGATCTCCGTAGAGGACATAAGGTCGCAGATCGATGTGTCGCCCCTCAAAGTGGTCTTCGACAAAGACCGGATGTCGAGACAATGCCAGCACTGGCTGCGCAATATAGTTTCTTGGATTTGCCCGGATACGATCTGCAAAAATCGCACGCTCTTCCTTCGTCGAGAAGGGGCCCATTAACATTCCGTAACCGCCGGATTCATTCACAGCCTTCACGACCAAATTCTCCAGATTGTCCAAGATGTAGCTGCACTCCTTGGGATCGATCCCAAGGAAAGTCGGAACGTTTGGCAAGATTGGATCTTGGTCCAGGTAGTAGCGGATCATCTTTGGCACACAGGCATACACCGCCTTGTCGTCAGCCACCCCAGTGCCGATGGAATTTGCCAAAGCAACTCGCCCTCTCTGATAGGCCTGCACTAGGCCAGGAACACCGAGCAGTGAGTCCTCGCGGAACACGAGGGGATCAAGAAAGTCATCATCGATCCGGCGGTAGATTACATCCACCCGCTCCAACCCACGAGTCGTGCGCATGAAGACGCAGTCATTGCGAACGATCAAATCCCGGCCCTCAACGATGGGCACACCCATTTGGCGTGCTAAAAAGCAATGTTCAAAGTAGGCGCTGTTGTAAACCCCAGGCGTCAACACCACGATCACCGGATCAGGCAATCCCGGTGGTGCCAGATGGGCCAGCGTGTCGCGCAGCATTGTCCCGTAGGCATCCACGGGTCGCACCCGAAGAGAGTGGAGCAACTCTGGGAAGGCCCGCTTCATCGCGTTGCGATTTTCGAGCATGTAGGATGCGCCCGAAGGGCAGCGTCCATTGTCTTCCAGGACGTAGTACTCTCCATCCGCCCCACGGACCAGATCGGTGCCGCAGATGTGGATGTAGATATTGTGCGGCACATGAACGCCGCGGAATTCAGGACGGTAGTGAGACGCTGTTTCCACCAATTCCGCAGGCACGACGCCGTCCGCGATGATTTTTTGGCCATGATAGACATCATGCAAAAATAGATTTAGAGCCGTGATCCGCTGAATGAGGCCTGCCTCAATTCGATCCCACTCGCTCCGAGGGATTACGCGGGGCATCAGGTCAAACGGGAAGATTCGCTCCGTACCCTGATTGTCTCCATAGACTGTGAAGGTGACTCCCTGCCGGAGAAACGCTGCATCCGCTGCTCGCTGGTATTGGCCATACTCTCCTGGCGTCAGTCCTCCGATGTTTTGCCCGAGGGATCGGTAGTGGGGCCGGACAGTTTCACCGTCGGTAAACACTTCGTCAAAGAAGGTGCCCGTATCGTAGCTATTGAACAGGGATGACATGGTTGATGCTAATACTATAGCACAGTCCGTGCCAGAACCTAGAGGCAACCCTCTAGGCCTCGCTAGATATAGCCAGAAGCGCTTGGATACCAATGCCACTTGTGCTGGCGAAGATCTCATGCACGATGGTCCGATGTCTCGACCCCAACTCATTGCCATTGTTGCCATGGCTGCTAATCGTGTGATTGGCCGCGAAGGTAAATTGCCGTGGCATTTCCCAGAGGATTTGAAATTCTTCAAACGGACGACCATGGGCCATCCGATTTTGATGGGGCGCACGACTTATGAGTCGATCGGCAAGCCTTTGCCGGGCCGTCAAAATTTGGTGCTAAGTCGCACGATGGCACCCCTGGAGGGCATCACGGTTTTGCGCGATGCTAGCGAACTTGAACTGGCTTGCCCGGGTGCTGAGACGATTTATGTCATCGGGGGAGCCCGCGTTTTTGAGGAGTTGCTACCGATGTGCGATGGTCTTTATCTCACGGCGATTCGCGCTGAATACGAAGGCGATGTCTTTTTACCTCCCTTCGAGCACTTGTTTGAGTTGGATCACATCGTGGAAACGACGCCTGAAATGGAATTCCAGTTCCACAAACGCAAGAGGGACTAACCCTCAGGCGGACCCGCTGCGGCGATTCATCAAAATGCTACCAATTGCCATGATGAAGAGGAGTCCGACGGCAAAAGCCCACGATGGTAACCCGCCGTCTGTCGATGTCGGGCTGGTGATTTGGGGTGTGATGGTGACGAGTTCGACCACTGGTGTCGTGTCCACGGGTTCCCAATTCGCGGCCATGAGGAGGTCAATGCCGGGGTTCTGATCCTTCACTTCGCAGGAGCAGGCACCGCAGAGGTAGGTGGAGTGTTCCATCACATTCCCTTCATGAATGCCCTTCCCGATGAGTGGCTCCAAGATGCGGCCTCGGCCGAAGACTGGAAAGGCCATTGGCTCCGCAGTGAAGTCGCTGAGGTCTCCCTCGATGTGAAGCAGCATGGCGAGCAATGCTGCTTCTTTGGGGTCATTGCGCCGAAGGCGCAGCACTGAAAAATCGATCTTTAATGGAAGTGCGGATTGAAGTGTATCGACGGCGTTTTCATGGGCGCGGGTTGAGCCGGGCTTTTCGGCTTCTTCTTGGGTGACGACGCCATCAGGAAGTTGCAGAGTGGATTGTGCCTTCGTCAGTGAACCGGTGAGGATCTTTTCTGCTGCATCATCTTTGGCTTTATCGCCGGATTCGACCAGCAACCAGATAGCGGATTGACCGCTCAGAAGGCGTTTCCTCAGTTCCTCGCGAACGGGTGAGTCGATGATCGTGTTGAGGCTCTCTCCAGAGAGAGGTGCCTGCCAGATGGGCTGGTGACCATCGTCACGCAGCTTGTTCGGATAGTGCAGAGTTACCAGTGCGCTTGAGCTTGTGCTGGAGGGAGCTGGCTGCACCTGAATCTCGATATTCGCTGGGTGGTCGGGGGAGCCGGGGGTTTTGCGGAGTTGTTCTACCAAGGCATTTTCTGTGGGACTCAGTCCCCCCTTGCCCGGTGTGATAGAGACCAGATAGTTCGCGGGAGCCCAGCGCTCCAGTGCGTAGCGAAAGACAGGGATCTGACAGGCCAACATGCCGCTGGTGCCGATCAGCGTCAGTGCGAGCGCGATGAATCTGGGGGAAGAAACTTTGGCGTGCATGGGGAAAAGAAAGATCGCGCGTTTTAACAAAGGGTTTTCATGAAAGTCGCCTCACGAGTCCGTATGACTAAACTCCCATGATGATTCACCACCAATTTAAACACGCCCGTTCTTTTTGCATCGCACTTTTGGGCAGCGTTCTTGCGGCAATTGCAAGTGGGGCCGATTGGCCGATGTATCGTGGAGATGCTGCCCGGAGTGGTTACTCAGCAGAGACGATTCCAAATCAGCTTCGTTTGCGCTGGGAATTTGACACGGGACACGCTCCGAAGCCTGCGTGGCCCACATCGGACCGTATGGATTTTGATCTGGCCTTCCAGCCGATCATCGTAGGCGATGTGGTACTATTTGGCAGCTCTGCGGATGATCAGGTATATGCGATGGATGGAAAAACCGGTGCGATCCGCTGGCGATTCTTCACCGGTGGCCCAGTGCGGTTTGCCCCTGCAGCGTGGAAGGATCGGGTTTTTGTGGTCAGTGATGACGGCTGGCTCTATGCATTGAGCGTGGCGGATGGCCATGTGATCTGGAAGCACCAGGGCGGCCCTGGCCTGGAAAAAGTGGTCGGCAACGAGAGGCTGATCTCTCACTGGCCTGCGCGTGGCGGTCCGGTGATTTGGGAAGACAAGGTCTATTACACTGCCGGAATCTGGCCCAGCGATGGTGTTTTCATTCGTGCGTTGGATGCGGAATCTGGCAAGGAAGTTTGGTCAAATAGCGAGACGGGTCGCATGCAGATGAAGCAACCTCACGGCGGCGCTGAGGCAGTCAGTGGTGTTGCTCCCCAAGGGTATCTACTCGCGACAGCAGAGGCGCTCATCGTTCCGACGGGTCGCGCAGTTCCGGCCGTCTTTGAGCGCAACGATGGAACTCTGCGTTATTATCATCTGCAAAAGAATCAGCAGCGCGGTGGCACGAACACCTTCCTTACGGATGGGTTTTTCGTGAATGCAGGATACCTCTACGAGTTGCCCACAGGAGAAATGGTATCCCAGCAGGGTGTAGGCCGTGCGGTAGCCACACCAGGTGGGGTCGTGCGTGCCGATGGCCGATCTCTGATCGTGTCCAAATGGAAGGACATCGAGAAAATTGATCGCAAGGGACAGACCCAAAAACTGCGCTCGCTGGAGCAGGAAAAACTGGTGCCGCTGGATGGTGAAGTCTCGGAGCTCATCATCACTGGCAGCGAAGCCGTGATCGGGGGTGATGGTCAAATCAGCGCCGTCGATTACAACGGCCAGCGCACCCAATGGTGGAAGCAATCTGTCGAAGGGCGGGTGCTCGGGCTTGCCGCAGGGAATGGCATGGTTGTGGCGA
>CAZCAL010000401.1:0-4692 GCA_964496625.1 uncultured Verrucomicrobiaceae bacterium
GCCCACTCCACCATGCGATACCGCTCCGTGCGGATTGCCTGCCCCAGACGAGGCGAGCGCGGATAGCAGTGATAGGCGTGATCACGGATTCGCTGCGAGGGGTCCTTCAGCACTGGTATCAGGCTGAGCCCATCCATCGGCTGGGGTCCCTGCGGTTTGGGCAGCCCTGCGAGTTCTGCGAGCGTCGGATAAAGATCCACTGTTTCGGTAAGCTGTCCCGTCGATGAACCAGGTTGAGTGACACCCGGTGCGCGCAGGATGATCGGAATACGGTTCGCTTCCTCGTAGTTCGTGTGTTTTGTCCAGGTCGAATGATCGCCGAGATGAAAACCGTGGTCGCCCCAGAGCAGGACGATGGTGTCCTTTGCCAAATCTAGGCGATCCAATACTGCGAGGACCTTGCCGATCTGCGTGTCAGCATAGCTCATGCTGGCGTAGTATCCATGGATGAGATCGCGCTTCATGTTATCATCCTTGATACGTTGCTTCTCCGGAACGGGCTTGTAATTGGTCACCTCACCCAAAGCCTTACCCGCGTAGGAGGGCGCACCAGCAGGATCACCCTCAAACTTTGGCATGGGCAGCGTGTCCCTGTCATAGAGGTCCCAATACTTCTTCGGCGCACAAAAGGGCATGTGTGGCCTCGCAAAACCCACTGCCATGAAAAATGGCTCACCACGCTTTTTTGCCGCAGCGAGTCGCCGCCCCGCCTCTGCCGCCACTCTGCCATCTGCATAGGCCTCATCAGGGACATCTGGTGATTCAAAGGCAGCGCCGCGCGGCAGATCTCGCAAAGGGTGGTCCAGCACTACATTGCCAAACAATGCTTCCTCCCGCGTCATCCTTCCGCCCGTGCTCGCAGGGACCAAGTACTCGATTACTTTTTCCGGGAAGTGCGGCACGCTCCATGAATCGGGATCGCCCAGATTGCCATGGCCAATGTGGAAGATCTTGCCGATCGATTCCGCGCGATATCCATGCTGCCTGAAGAACTGTGGCATCGTCACCGCATCAGGATAGAACTGCCGCAGGTTATTGCTGAGATCGTAGAGCCCAGTGGATGAGGAACGGGAGCCCAGCATCAAGGTGTAGCGAGATGGCGCGCACACGGCCTGATTGCAGTAAGCGCGATCAAATCGCAACGCCGTCTTGGCGAATGCATCCATAAAGGGCGTCTTAGCCACAGGATCACCGTAACAACCCAGCACGGGCTTCAAATCATCCACCAAGATCAGCAGCACGTTGGGCGTGTTTGCAGCAAGTCCAAGCTTTGGCAGTAGGCCGCCGAGAATCAGAAGCGCGAGAAACAATTTCATCCTTCTACAAACGTCACGGACAGCAAGATATCCGCACCTCCACCTATCGATTCCACACGTTATGAGAAGGCCACTGGACCCGCAGACTCGTCATTCAGAACGCGCAGTTTTTTGACTGAACGAATGAGCGCATCCGCAGCAGTATCAACATCCTCAATGGAGTTAAATCGACAGAACGAAAACCTCAACATGCTGGCTGCATCAACCACAGACACTCCCATCGCCTCCAGCACATGAGACGGATGCAGGCTCGCCGTATGACATGCGGATCCCGCGGAGCAGCACACACCCGCTTCATCAAGAAGGATCAAAAGCCCAGCCGCATCGACACCAAGCAAACTGAGGCAACTGGTATTCGGCAATCGATTCTCCTGATCGCCCCAGACCCGCACGTCTTTGATCGAAGCCAAAATTTGCTCTTCAAAACGATCTCGCAATTTGCGATTTCCGTGACCATCCATCGCTAAAAGAGCGGCAGCACCGAGCGCCACAATCCCAGCGACATTTTCAGTTCCACTGCGGCGATTCATCTCCTGACCTCCGCCTACAAGGAGTGCCCTAAATCGCACCCTTCTGCTGACATACAGCCCACCAATCCCTTTGGGTGCATGGATCTTGTGCCCACTAAGGCTCAAAAAATCTACCGGCACGTCTTGCACATTCACCGCAATCTTGCCGACCGCTTGAACCGCATCGGAATGAACCAGTGCCCCCACCGCATGCGCCATTTGAACGATCTCGCGCATCGGAGCAATCACGCCCGTTTCATTATTCGCCCACATGATCGAAACCAAGCCGACATCCCCGCTGGCTAGCGCCTTTTCCAGTGCAGCCAGATCGACGCGACCACTGGGGCAGACAGGAACCACTTCCACCCTTCCCCCGCTCTCCCTCCAACGCTTGGCACTTTCGATGACTGCGCTGTGCTCCGTCCCCGTGATGATCAACCCTGGACGATCTGGCCACAGGCTGCGCACCGAGGCATGAACGGCATTGATCGACTCCGTGCCGCATGAGGTGAACATCACTTCTTCGGTTCGCTCAGCGCCGATCAAGGTCGCCACCTGTTGTCTTGCGGTTTCAACGGCAGACTTCACCTTGCGAGCACTGCGGTAACTCGCGGACGGATTGGCATAACACTCCCTGAGGTAGGGCAGCATCGCATCCAGGACAACGGGGGCTACCTGTGTCGTCGCATTTGAATCCAGATAGATCATTTTTTTTTCGCCCGGCGCACTTCTTCCTTCGTTTGCGCCAGCAATCCCGGCACTGGACCGTACCCATAAAACTCGGCCCCACTATCCGGCTTCGGGATCTTGAAGTCAAAGACGCTCACACCACACCGGCGTTGGCCGTCATAGCTGCGCCCATCGCTGGCACCGAAGACGACAGGCTTGCCATCCGAGGTCCGCTTGCCGAGGTAAATCATCACGTGAGAGACCGGCAGCTTGCGAGCTGCGTGCTCATAAGTCCCAGACCAAAAAAGGAGGTCTCCCGGCTTCAGATTGGCAAAAACTGCGGCATCAAGGGTGGCGACAGATTCGGTCCGATGAAACAGGCCTTTGTCGATGACCCACTGGCACATTTCATCCGACTGACGTGGCACCCTATCGATGTCGACGCTTTGTAGCACATGATACACCGTGCCGGAACAATCCATTCCACCGTTCGCTGGATCAGCCGAAGCAAAGCGATAGGTAAGATTGCGTTTCGTCAGAGCCAGTGCCTTTTCGATCATCGTCTGCACTGGCTTCGGATACTTTTCAAAGTCAATCAAGTCCTTGGTATCAAGGCTAGACACAGCAGCCTTACGTCCGTCCGCCGCCCGAGACACCGGGGCAACTCCCAGCACAGCGGCAAACAGGATAAAGAATAGAATTTTCAACGCAGGCAGCACGTCACCAGTAAACAGGCAGACGAGCGCTTGGCAAAGCTGAATGTCAGAGATCCTGACGGTGGCCAATCGCAATTGGAGACGGCAAAAGGCTCAGCTCCGCACCCTTGCGGGTGGGTGAAGGTGTCCGATGGCGGCGCGATCCTCTCTCCGAGAGGGCGGGGTACCGTACCCATCCCTCTCCGAGGGATGGAAACGCGCCATCTCCCCAAGGGCTCCTCTTTCCCTTTCCATCCACTTCAGTGTGTCTAAGTTTGGACCCAGCCGCTGATGATGCGGCGGAGGAGGAGGCGATTCTTCGGCGTTCTCAGTCGCACCGGGGTCAAAGACGCCCGGCTACAGAAGCTTGTCGCTAGAGTAGGCTCAGACAGCCTAGCGGTGGCCATCGCCATCGGAAGCGGTCTGAGGGGGCGCAGGGAAACCTGATGGGAAGAGGAACTTGTGGCGGCGGCAGATTTTGTGCGGTTCTGCTGCGCAAATCACACTTTTCGCGGCGGGCAATTGACCAAACCCTGCGAAACCGCCATACTCCGACCGCTTTGATGCTTCCCACTCTCTCATGAAAGGCAACTGGTCCATTCGCGTCGTTCGCGCGATCTTCTTCGCGTTGTCGGTTTTCACCGGCATCGCCATTGCCTTGGGTTTTCAGCAACCCGCTTGGGTGGGTGCCCTCTCCGGCGCTGGATTCATGGCCATCCTGCTCGTCTTGGATCACGTCATGGCGCGTTTCACCTTGCGCGATCTCTCTTATGCCATCTTCGGGCTTCTCATCGGTCTTTTCGGAGCTTGGCTGATCACTCGGGTGGGCGTGTTCCAATTGGCTTGGTTTCAGACGCTAGATGACGGCGATACCATCCGCAATATCATCGAAATCTGCGTCTACGGGACCTTCGCCTTTTTTGGCATCACCTTCGCACTGCGGAGTGATCGCGACCAATTTGCCTTCCTCATCCCCTATGTGCGGTTCCGCCGCGATAGCTCCGAGGGCGACCCCGTTCTCCTTGACACAAACATCATCATTGATGGCCGCATTCGTGGGATTGTTGCTTCAGGTTTCTTATCCGCCACCCTCGTTGTTCCACGTTTGGTTTTGGATGAACTGCAACGTCTCGCAGACTCGGACGAATCCATCAAAGCAGAGCGTGGAAAGCGTGGCCTTGAGCTGATCCGGCAGTTGCGGGAGGATCATACACTGGAGATCACCATCCATGAAGAAGGCCCTCGATCCACAGGACCTGGAGTCGATGGAGCCTTGGTCTCGTTGGCTCGGGAATTGAATGCCCGACTCATGACTAACGATGAAAACCTGGCCAAAGTCGCCCGATTGCGCGGCATTCAGGTGCTTAGCCTGAATAACCTTTCATTGGCATTGCAGCCATCGCTGGCACCCGGAGATCAGCTCTCCCTGCCGCTTACAAAGCCAGGCAAAGACAAGCACCAAGCGATCGGCTACTTGCCTGATGGCACCATGATTGTGGTCAA
>CAZCAL010000402.1:0-4664 GCA_964496625.1 uncultured Verrucomicrobiaceae bacterium
TTTCACCTTCCCCGGCCAGCGGACGATGAATGGCACACGGTGACCACCTTCCCAATCGTCACGCTTCACTCCACGCCACGGCCTTGCGCCATCGTGGGAGTAGTCCTCCCGCATGTGAACGACGCTGGTCGTTTCGGGTCCGTTGTCGCTGGTGAAGATGACAAGGGTGTTATCTGCGATCCCCTGAGCTTTTAATTCCTTCAACAACTCGCCAACGACAAAATCCAGTTCTCCAATGAAATCGCCATGCGGTCCTGCCTTTGTCTTACCTCGAAAATCCTTTCCCGCTAGCGACGGTAAATGCACCGCCTGCGCGGCATGATACAGAAAAAAGGGTTGCTCGGGAGACTTGCGAACGTGTTCAGCAATGAACTCGCGGCTCTTCTTCAAAAACACCATGTCCACTTCCTCCATCGGGAAATCCGGTGCAATGAGACCGGGGCGACAATCGACAGAATAGGGGTGCTTCGGGATCGTAGACTTATCCAGCGGACCCGAGGGGGGAACGGGAATGCGATCATTCTCGATGAAGGCGTAGAGCCAATCCGTGGTAGGACAACAGGCCGTGCCGAAGAACTGATCAAAGCCATGATCGACCGGACCACCCTCGATCCGTCTGCTAAAATCAACGCGATGAATGGCCTCCAATCTTCCGTCGTGAATCGGTTCTCCTGACTTATCCCGGAACGTCCAGCCAATGTGCCACTTACCAACGGCGGCGGTGGCATAGCCTTGGTTTCGCAGCATGGCCGGGAGAGTGAGTCGACCAGGAGCGATCAACGATGGACCTCCCACACCTTGGAAAACCGTCCCGCCATTCGGCACGCGAAAGGCCATCTGCCCGGTCATGAGGCTGTAGCGCGTGGGTGTGCAGACGGTGGCAGGACTGTGCGCATCGGTGAAGCGCATCCCTTCACTGGCCAACTGATCGATATGCGGAGTGGCCACCTTTGCCTCACTGTTGTAGCAGCGCACATCGCCGTAGCCGAGATCATCGGCGAGGATGAGGAGGATGTTCGGCTTTGGCGGAGCTCCTTGAGTGGTGGCGCAAAAGGATGCGAACAACAGAAGAGCAAGTGTCCTCATGGCTTCGGCTTGGCGCTCCAGAGAGTGATATTGCGAAACTCGGCACCTTCACCACGGGCAACGAACCCAACGCGGCCTTTGCGATCTTTAAAGCGCTCGTGCTTAGCCTCGAGTTTGTGGCCATCAATTTGAGCTACGTAGTGGTCACCCACGATCTCCACTGTGACGTGATGCCATGCATTTGGATCAACTTGGACTTCGATCTTCGTCAATTCTTCCTTCCGTGTTTCCTTGCTGATGCCACTCATTTTTTGAATCCAAATGGCCGTCGGTGTAATGACCACACGACCCAAATGGTTGTTCGGATTATTGGTGTCCCGACAAACAAAACCCACTTGCGGCGAGGCACCAAGTTTGAACTCGCCCGTGAGCACCAGATCACCGAGATCGACGATGTGTTCACACACGGCCTCGTGGCCATTCGGGCGCTTCTCACTCGGACCTTCCTGCACCGCGTAGGCCGCGCCATCCTTGATGCTCCAGGTGCCAATGCCGCCGCGCCAGCCATCGGTGCCCGTTTGACCCTTCTTGGCAAACGACTCAGGCCGATCAAACTGCTCGGCGGCGATCAAAGTTTCCGGGGTGCTAATCTGCGTAGTAGGCTTGACCGGGGCATCGGCAGATGCAGGGAGATGAACAAGAAGCAGGGCGAGGAGAATGTGATTGAGTTTCATGGCAAGAGAAGTTGGTTCCGGCGCGCCTTCCAATAGGCGGCTAGGTGGTAAACGATGCCGCAGCTGGAGTTGTGCGTGTAATCGAAGTGTTCGATCATGTTTTTCAATGCCGCTTTTTGAGCTTCGGAGATCGACACGGGATCGACCATGAGGAGGATTACGGCGGACTCACCTGCTTCACGGGTGAGCGCCCAAATCTCACGATATGGCCCCCACTGCGGATTTGGGTAGCCTTTTTGGTCCTTCCAAACTGCCACATGACGCCAATCGGGACCGAGCATTTGCATATCCTCCGGGCTCTTCTTGGCAATCTGAGCCAATACGTTGGTGAAGCGCTTCGCAGCGAGATCACGAACATGCAGCATGTGCGTTTGGATCTGAGCTTTCAACGCGGCATCAGGCTCAAGATCGTGCAGAACCTCCAGAGAGCATTGCATTTGCAGCAAGGCATAAGCGGGTTTGTTCTCGCCGGGTGCCGCAGACTGAGCGATGGCCTCGGCGGCGTATTTGCGCCACTGCAGACGATACCGTTCCTCGTGCGTCACATCCCACGCTGCGGCGTAGATCATTGGCAGTCGCGCAGCCTCGTGAGACTGGACGTTCCACATGCGACAGATACCGAGCGGACAACGTTTACCATCAGCGCGGCAAAAGTCGAAGTCATTCTCTGGGGTGACAAACTCAATCATGCGCTCCGCCACATCGGCGAGCAGGGTGCTGATTTGTTGACGCTCTGCTTCATCTGACAATGAGCTGTGATAATACTGCCACAGTCCATGCACCAAGTGCGTAACCTGATCGCGCGATGAGTTGATGTAGATGCTCTTGGCGTCGTCCCGACACACATTCCTTGCGACAAATCCGCGCACGCCATGCACCGTTGCACAGCGCTTCAACCCCGCAAAGACTTCCGCAGCCTTCCGCCGCAGTGCTTCGTCCTTCGTAACCTCAAACCGGTCGCACAGCACACTGAGCATCGCGCCACCAAGGATCGCACCGTCCTCCATGCCGCTGCTGTAGCCGCAGGGATTTGGATACTGTCTCTTCACTTCCTCAGCGGTCGGCAGGTGGCCCTGTTCTTTGCCTTTTTCGTAGCTGCTGAGATAGTCACCGAACGTCTGCACTTGGGGGATGTAAAGACGGCTCCATGTCATTTCCCAGGCATCGCCGATCTTGGTCGATACCAATGAAGTCTGGGCATTGAGTTGGAAGGAGAGTGCGGAGACAAAAACTAAGAGGAAAATGCGAAGCATGGGAAAGCAGTGAACGCGATGGATGGCGGCTTTGTTCGCCCAATCAGGCAGGACGAGTACCTTTTCCCGCTCGGCTATGAGAGCGCAGATACTCCATCAGCAATTGCAAGGACTTGCTCTGATAGCGAGCGGGGTTCCACATCATTGCCACCGTTCGGCACGGCTTGCTACCGCTGAAGGATCGATAGGTTCTTCGTTCACTGGTGTCAATTTTCCGCGCCATGTCTGGCACAATGGACACGCCGTGGTTGAGAGTCACCAGTTCCTGCACGGTGGCAAGTTGGCTCGTACGCTCGACTGTAACGGGCTGGATGGATTGGCTCCGACAGAACGAAGAAATGTTTTCAGAGAGGCAGTGAGCCTCGTTCAGCATGACAAACGGATATCCGTCCACGGACTCTGCCGTGATTTTCTTCGCTGCCTCCAGCGGATGGCCGATAGGTAACACGAGCAGCAATTCCTCATCGAAGAGCGACTCGATGCTGAGGTTTTTGGAGATCACCGGCTGAGCGAGAATGGCCAGATCGATCTCGCCATGGCTGCATCGTTTGACCAAGACTTCGGTCGTATCCTCTTGCACGATCACCGAAATATCGGGGTGCTTTTTGGCGAAGGACGTGAGCAGACCAGGCAAATAGTACGGGGCGATGGTGGGAATGGTGCCGAGCCGGATCCGACCACGCCTACCCTCTTCAGCAAGTTCAGAAAAAGTGTCCTCCATGAGGTTGAGGATGCCTTTGGCCCGATCTAGCAACAAGACGCCGAGGTTCGTGAGAACAACTTCGCGTGGTTTTCGCTCAAACAGAGGCTGACCAAGTTGATCTTCAAGTTTCTGGATGGCTCGACTAAGCGCTGACTGGGAGAGATGCAGTTCCTCAGCAGCTCGAGTGAAGTTTTTCGTCCTCGCCAGCACGACGAACTGATCTAGCAGATGCAAATTTAGCTCGTTCCTCATGCGATACATTAACCATGCACTGGGCGCATCGCAAGCATTCAGACAATGCATTGGATGCATCGTAGATATGCACGCAATAACTTCTTTGTTCGGCCACTACGACAGCGCGCCGGATGGACCAACAACCCAACCTGAAGGAATGAAGACATCCAAAATCCAACCAATACTTGCCGTATTAGCACTGGCGCCTTTGGCGTCGGCAGTGGCCCAGGATCTGCCAGTCCAACCTAACCCAGACAAACCTATGGAAAACCAAAGCAATTGCCCAGTGATGGGCGCACAAGCCAGCCCCAATAGGCACACCGCCGCCAGCGCCATGTCGAATCGCGACTGGTGGCCGAACCAGCTCAACCTCAGCATCCTTCATCAAAACTCGCCGAAGGGAAATCCGCTGGGCGAGGCCTTTAATTACGCGGAGGAGTTCGAGAAGCTCGATTACGCCGCGCTGAAAAAGGACCTCGGGCAGCTCATGACCACCTCGCAAGACTGGTGGCCCGCCGACTACGGCAACTACGGCCCGTTCATGATTCGCATGGCCTGGCACAGCGCCGGAACGTATCGCGTGACCGATGGCCGCGGTGGCGCGGGCTATGGCACGCAGCGTTTTGCCCCGCTGAATAGCTGGCCGGACAATGCGAACCTCGACAAGGCCCGCCGCCTGCTCTGGCCGATCAAGCAGAAGTATGGCAACAAGAT
>CAZCAL010000403.1:0-3551 GCA_964496625.1 uncultured Verrucomicrobiaceae bacterium
GCCAGCTTCGAGGGCGGACTCCATCATCTGGTCTTCAGTAATGCTGCCTTTATCCAGGCGAATCTCACCCCGGCGTTGGAACTGATAGGCTACGCTGCCAGCATCTGCAAAAGTGCCGTGGTTCTTTGAGAGCAATACCCGCAGGTCTTGGGCGGAGCGGTTGCGGTTATCCGTCACGACTTCAATCAGGAAGGCTGCGCCACCGGGGCCGTAACCTTCATACATAATTTCTTCCAGAGCAGCGCCAGCGAGCTCGCCAGTGCCCTTTTTGACCGCGCGATCAATGTTATCATTGGGCATGTTTTGAGCCTTTGCCGCGAGGATGGCACTGCGCAGCCGAGGGTTCATGTCCGCGTTCCCACCGCCGCTCTTCGCTGCGAGCGTGATTTCTTTGGAGAACTTGCTGAAGATCTTGCCGCGCTTTGCATCGACGACGGCTTTGATGTGCTTCACCTTGGACCATTTGTTGTGTCCGGCCATGCTGGAAATCGAGAGGGGAGGGAGATGTCGGTTGGGATATCTGCGGATCCTCCGTAGCTACCGAGATGCGTGGATACACGCGCTCAACGGGTGGGCCGGAGGAAATGCAGGGATAGAATGGAGTTGGGGAAAGAGCAGCCTTGCTGCGGTGATACTGCGGAAACCCGAACCTGCTCCGCTGGAAACGGATCGTGATCGCGCCACGAGAGGCAGGGATCAGAGAGCGGTCGGGGATGACCGGAATAACACCAAGTGTTCACCAGATTGAGAAAACCTGGAACGGAGGTAAGTGTGGGAGATGACTGACCATTACGCAAGGTCTTTTTTCAATCGGCTGTATGGATTCCTGGGGCACCAATCCCGTGACGGATATGATACAACACTCTCCAAACAAGCTCATTCAAAAAACAGCAAGAATAGGATGATGAAGAGCGTGGGCACTCCAACAGACACCTTCAGCAATCTGGGGAAGCAGTCCGCTGGCGGGAGGGAATAGGCACGAGGAGGTGGAGTTCGGTGAAGCTCCGGTAATACTCCATCTGTGGACGGGAATGGTCGATGCCGTGCTGCGCAATCATCGTGCCGATGGTCGGTCCGATCTGATCGAGCTTGGTTGACCAATCCATGAGCTTCACTCGAGCGCACAAACCACCTTCGATCACGGTGATCGGAAAGCCGAGAGTGGCAAATCTACGCTCCTCGATCTCATTGTCCGGAACGAGTCCGGCGTGATAATCCAAGCCTGCATCGTTCTCGAAAACAAGGCCGTAGAACTTCCTTCCGCGTAGGGTTTTCAATTGTTTTTCAAGCGAGTTGAATGCCGCACGATTTCCTTCTGGGAACTTCAATGATCTCGAGGTAATCAGTCGTAACTTTGGCTGCGTGATGATCGTCGTCTTCATTGCGGCTCAGTCTCTCGGGTGAAAGTTGGCGGACATCCTGAAGGTGCGGTTACTGACGAGGCGGGTCGTGGCTCTGCATCCGTGCTGGTCTTGAATTTTGTGGATGCGATTGATGGGATTAGTCAAAGTCACGCACGATGAAACGCGGGGGCAATGGCTGCAAGCAGCCACAGAACCAGCAGCACGATCATCGCAAGACACAACTTTGCAACAAGACTGCGGGCAGCGAATCTAGTGCTGCAGGTTTCGCACTCGAATTCAAAAGGAGCTGACGCTTGGTGAAGCATCGCAATTGGCAATCCGACAATCACCAGACATCCAGACGGATAGATGGCATACTTCTTACCACGGCAAACAATCCGCGTGTTGGTGCCACATTTCGGACAGTTTGGCGGAGTTCTTTGGGACATGTGTCAATTCGTGTCAGATGTCCAGGGATGGCAAACTCGGGATTGATCAAACATCGCAGACCATGCAGGCATGGCGGAGGGCAAGGATGGGGTCATCCCAGGTAGGGATGAATTCCTGGGCGATGAAGTCATCGTAACCGGTGTCGATGATGGCCTGCACGATGGGCGGATAGTTGATCTCTTGGTTTTCATCCAACTCGCAGCGTCCTGGATTTCCGGCGGTGTGGTAGTGACCAATGAGTTCGTGGTCCTTGCGAATGCGGCGGATGATATCGCCGTTCATGATGGAGACATGATAGATGTCAAAGAGCAGCTTGAAGTTCGGGCTGCCGATCTGTTTTACGAGGTCGAAGCAGAAGTCCACATTGTCCCCGAAGTAGCCTGGGTGGCCCTTCATGGGATGGGTGTTATCTCGTGAATTGAGATGTTCCAGCACGAGAGTGATGCCTTTTTTTTCTGCGTGAGGAAGCACTTCTTTCCAGGTGTCGAGGCAACGCTTCACCGCATCATCATGATCCATGCCATCGTAGCGCATGCCAGTGAAGGTGATGACCTTTTTGCTGCCGACATCTGCTGCGACATCGATGGCTTCGGTCAGTTGCTGAACCACTTCATCATGGAACGCTGGATTGCATGGACCCTTGGCGAAACCGTGACTGCCGACCAGTGAGATATCGAGACCGAGAGCTTTGACGTCGGGGTAGTATTTGCGATCAATGCCCTCCATGCCTTTCAAACCAATCTCCTTGCAGTGCTGCGCCAAGACCATCATGTCCATCGGCTTGAAGCACCAGCCCATGATGGTCTGTTTCAAGTGGCCCTGGGTGATCCGATAATCGGGCTTGGCGGCTGCCTTTGCGATGCTGATCGGCGTGGGTGTGAGAGCCAGGCTGCTGGTGGCTGGTAGGCTGACTGCGGCGGCACCGGTTGCGGCGAGGCTGCGTTGAAAAAAGGCGCGGCGATTGATGGAACTCATGATAGATTAACGTGGTGAGGAGCGCTTGGTTGTCGGAATTTCAACCAAAAGACGGCTCTGGCGAAGTGATGGCGGCGAGTTGCTGCTCAGCGCTAAGTGCGCAGGAAGTGCCTTCGAGGAGACTTGACGGCAGGCGCAGGTTGCCAATCGATTGCCGATGCAGAGCGACCACTGCATTGCCCACATGAAGAAACATGCGCTTGATCTGGTGATGCCTGCCTTCCCAGATGGTCAGCTCTGCGGTGTGATCTGCGGTGATGGCTAGTTGCGCAGGAAGCGTCGTGATCCCCTCAGGATGAAGGGGGATGCCCTGGGCGAAGATCTCGACGGTCTCCGCTGCGATGGGGTCCCGAGTGGTAACACGGTAAGTCTTGGGAACCTTTGCGGTGGCTTCAGTGATCTTCTTTGACCATCGCCCATCATTCGTGAGCAGAATCAACCCGGTGGTGAAGCGATCCAACCGCCCCGCGATGTGGAGGTCGTGACGGAGTGGATGATCGATGAGGTCGATCACGGTCGGATGTTGTGCGTCCTTGGTGGCGCTGAGCCATCCTGCTGGCTTGTGCAGCATGATAAAAACGGCCTCATCGCCCGGTCGTATGATTGCGTCATCCAAAGACACCGTCGTGAATCGATCCACCTCCCACTGTGGATCGATTACCGGCATGTCCGCAACGCGGACGCGGCCAGCAGCGATGAGCCGATGCGCCGTCGTTCGGCCCAGGGATTGGTGTTTGCCGATCAGTCGGTCTAGCTTCACTTGACCGGACCACCCGCTTTGGC
>CAZCAL010000403.1:3561-4661 GCA_964496625.1 uncultured Verrucomicrobiaceae bacterium
CTTTGCCCTTTGGATTCGCTGCGGGTGCACCTGCTTTGTATTCGGCCAGCATCTCGCGAATCTTTTGGTTGATGGCTTTGAACTCATCGCTCTTCTGATCCAGTTTGGCGCGTTCTGCTGCCAAACGCTTGATTTCGTCTCCCATTGCTTTGCGCTTTTGGAGGGCGGTCTGCAAAGAAGGATCAGGCTGCGGATCGACGTCTGCCCACTCGTCAGTGCGGAACACTGAGGCTGGTAGTCCATCGCCATTGACAAGATTGGCACCTGCAGGATTGGCAGCCCACGCATAGCGGACAGCCGTAGGGTCTGGGACTGCGCTGCTGCTGACGACGACGCTATCGCCATCAATCACGGCATCTGCCCAATGCCAGGAGCGATCTTTCCCTGCGATCTCAAAGCGTTTCAGTGCGTCGCCATCGCGGGACTTCAGGCCTTGGGCATTGTCGAAGCTGATGCGGATTTTTCCGCCTTCGACTTTGTGGTCGCGATACAGAGGGCCGCAGACCGTCAGATCTCTGCCATAATTTTTGACCAGAGCCCAGCGGGCGAGCCGATCTCCCACGGTCTGCTTATCGGCAGGGTGGATGTTTTTTTCTTCACCGACGTCATTGATCACTGCCATGCCCGTCTTTGGAGTGGTGCTGAGCACACGACGCATCCGATCTTGAACCAGTGGCCATGGGTCTGGAGTGCCTGGCTCTGTGGATGGAGCGTGAAAATTGGCCAGCTGAACGAAATAAAACGAGAAATCGATGCCCCAGCGCTTGCGCCAGTCATTGATCATGAGCGGCAAGGTCTTATCATAAGGGATTGCTCCCACCTTGGCATTGCCTTCGCCCTGATACCAGAGGGCACCTTGAATGGTGTAGCCCACGAAGGGGTTGATCATCGCATCATACAGAACGCCTGCCACACCTTCGGTTAAAAGGGCGCGTTTGGGTGGCATCGGGCGCTTTGGGAGACGTCCGCGTTCAGCCGCGGGTTTGCCTCGCGCTGCTTTGACTAATTCGGTCCACTTCGCAAGGTTTTCGTCATACGCTTTCTCGGCCTGTTCTTGGTTGAACGAGGCATCGCGTGCCACCGCTTCATCGACCATTGCT
>CAZCAL010000404.1:0-4655 GCA_964496625.1 uncultured Verrucomicrobiaceae bacterium
GGTCCGGCTGTTCGTCTTTACCGATTACTCTCCACCTCGACTCAGGAGAAAGTCGTGAATTTGTGAAGCTAATCCGGCACCTATCCCCGGCAATTGCGCAATTTCCGCAGGCGTCGCCTTGCGCAACCTTGCCACCGACCCAAACGTCTTTAGCAACAGCTGCTTCCGGGATTGGCTCACTCCAGGACAGTCATCCAAGAGGCTTTCCTCCACCCGCCGCCGAAGCAAAAGCTGATGGTAACCATTTGCCCAGCGGTGAGCTTCGTCACGAATTCGTTGGAGCAACTTCAATGCTCCCCGGTCGTGGGAGATCAAGAGCGGATCGGGGTCGCCGGGTCGATACACCTCCTCATTCTCTTTTGCCAACCCGATGATTGGCAGATCGTAAAGCCCCAGCCTTTGCAGTTCCTTCGTCGCCGAAGAAAGCTGTCCCTTCCCACCATCAACGATCACCAAGTCGGGAAGTCTGACAAACGTCGAAGCCTTTGCCGCAGGCTCATCCTCCAGTCGTCTCAGAGCTTCCAACGGATTCTCCTGGCTGAACTCCGCATCAGGATGCGCCTTCTTTGCCTCCAGCAAGATCCGTGAAAATCTCCGCCGAATCACCTCCGCCATCGCCGCAAAATCATTTTGTCCACTCACGATGCGGATACGATAGCGACGGTAGTTGGCATTGTCCGGCACACCGTTTTTAAAACGCACCATTGAGGCCACACAATGCGCGGTGCCTATGTTAGCAATATCGAAACACTCCATTACCATTGGCGGCTCCCCCATGCCCAGCTCCTCACCCAATTCCTTGACATCAGCCATCGGATCTATCGTCGAGACGACCTTTGATCTTGCTCGCTCGAACGAGCGTGTAGGCGAAAGAGTCTTCTTGAGATCCTCCACCATGTCTCGCAACTCCGCAGCTTTCTCAAAGTCCAGTCGAGCGGCTGCACGTTGCATTTCTTGCTCCAGGGCGGCCACCAGATCCTTGGCGCGCCCACCGAGGAACTCGCAAGCTTCTTCCACCTTTGCCAAATAGTCCTCGCGGGTGATGCGGGCGATGCAAGGCGCTGAACAATTTTTGATGATGTCGTTGGAGCAGTGTTTGTAGTCCTGCTCGCCAGGGTTCATGGGACGACACACACGCAGGCCAAACTTTTTATTCAGCCAGTTGATCGTTGTCCGCAAGGCACCCGAATGCGCAAAGGGACCAAAGTAGCGCGCTCCATCATCCTTCTTCAATCGGGTGAGCGAAAATCGCGGGAAAGAGTCACCCAGGTGGACGCGAACCAAAAGGAACCGCTTGTCATCGCGGAAACTAATGTTGTAACGCGGCCTGAAGTCCTTGATGAGCTGCCCCTCCAGCAGCAACGACTCCGGCTCGTTGCGTACCAAATGGAACTCAAAGTCCCAGATACTCTCGATCAAAGCGCGAGTCTTCACATCCGCCAACCGAGACCGCGACGGAGTAAAGTAGTTGCTCAGCCGCTTGCGCAGATCTCGTGCCTTCCCGACATAGATGACGCGGTTGAAACGGTCACGCATGACATACACCCCAGGTTGATGGGGGACATCGGAGAGACGGGAACGTAGGTCTGGCTTTTCGCGGGGGCTCGACACCCTCCATCATTGCGCCAGCAGCGGCGACTCGCAATCATGGATATTGGCATCACGAGCCATCTTATCTTCTAGCCAACCATTATTCCGCATCAAGAAAATGCCCTCCGGTATACGCCGGGATCATAGTTGACATCGAATTCAGTGCCTCCTAATATCAGTCCCGACGCATTCCAAAAAATGTGCCACCCTCGGGCCTTTCCCGCCACGGAATTGCCTGCCTTCTCCCGATTCGTGGCGACTCAAGACAACCTCCTCAAGACATCCCGATGAACCTCTACATCAGCAATCTCTCCTATAATCTCACCGACGAAGAACTCTCAGCCGAGTTCTCGGCCTTCGGCACAGTTGCCTCAGCACGCGTCGTGAAAGACCGCGAATCCGGCCGTTCCCGCGGCTTCGGTTTTGTGGAGATGCCCAGCGATGATGAAGCAAAGGCAGCCATCAACGGACTGAACAACCAAAACGTCGATGGCCGCCCGATGAAGGTCGTGGAAGCTCGTCCAAAAGAAGACCGCCCACAGGTTCAGCGCCGTGAATATGGCGGCGATCGTCGCAACGATACTGCAAGCGGCGGCTACTAGGTCCTCCCACATGCAGGCTTGGCCTGCAACGTCGGCAATTTATCCGTGCACCTGAGTGCAAAACGCCCAGCAACTACTGAGTAATTGCTGGGCGTTTGCATTGTTGTTCGAATGCCTATGGGTGTCCGTGATTCCGGCCGTTCAGCGGCGTCGCAGCATAAGGGAACACCTTGTTGTAGCCGATGTCATTTTCAGTGACGTGATCGATGTCAGTCATGGCATCGCCAAAGATCTGAGGAGGATCTGTGCGGAGATCACTCAGTACCGCGATCACTGCAATATCTACCACATCGTCTCCGAATCGGCGACCGTTCGGCCAACCGCCTGGAATCGTGCCACCGCCAAAGCCTGACTGCACTGCACTAGTGAGGACATCGCCACCGAAGATACCCAGGCGGTGAAATCCTCCGTCTGATGGGGCGGCACCGACGGCAGAACCACCCGCAAGTTTTGCCGGGCCCGTCGATAGATCTACCTTGATGACGTCAGGGATAAAGATGCCGACCAAATCAGTGCGATTGACCCGGCGATCCGGCTGGATGCCGAGGATCGATGCCAGTTCAGGTGCTTTCGCATACTTCGTGAACCGCATAGGATGCTCCTTGGTCGGCACTCGGTTGTAGGCATCTTTGTCCGCTCCTGCGACTAGAGCTTCGCAAAAGAGGGGATTCCCCTGCCGGCCAACTTGGACCCAACCGCCACGCACCCCATCGCCAGTGCTCCGCACGACGTTCACCGAGCGGCGCATTGTCTCTGCCCATACTCCAGCGATCTGTTGATCCCCACCAAGTTCAGAAAGCGGAATGTTCAGCACGATCGTATGCACATTGAATCCGGCTTGGCTATCAAACGGCTTATTGGGTCCGCTGAAGCTAAAATCCAAGTCAAAGATGCTCTGAACATCGGCGTAAAACCCATCGTCACGCTGACCAGCGAAAACTTGATATCCCGCAGGGTTAACAAAGATACCAGCACTCGTGTAACCGTCTAGACCTGCTGTAGTCGCCGCCCCTTCTTTGGCGGGATTGTCTCCGTTCTCCATCTGGTTGTACTTCGGTGTTAGCAGACCCTGATTATTGGGTGGCACGATCGCATCTGAGAACAACACCGTTGTTTTGCGTCCCACGATTTTCTTGACTGTGTAATGCTGGGTTAGATTCTGGGCTGCATCATCCAGCGCATCCACCACTCCGAGGTAGGACTGAGCAATCGTGTTTTTGTTCTTATAGGTCGTGCGAAACGAGAAGTCGAAACACACTGGTGGAACCTTGGGGTTGGGCGTATCGACCGTTGGTAAAGCGGCACCAACGCCGACTTTGATTCTGTAGAGGACTTTGTCATCAAAGTTGTACTTGTTTGGGCCCACGCCCGGCTCTTCGTGGGGATAGACGGACAGCGCCACCGTGAGATACTTGACGGAGTTTGTCTCGCTGACGAAAGCATAGACATCCGTCGTGTTTGCTGCCGGATCCAGCGTGATGAGTGGCGCGTCCATGTGGCTTGATGCCTGCACAGCGATCGGCGCGAAGACGACGGCGATGCATAGCGCCCAGAGAATCGATAATTTGAGTTTCATAATGCTATTAGGGTGAGGTTAAATTGGAAGGTGGGCCGTTCAGTTGAGGCTGTGGTTCCTGCCGTTTTGAGGCGTTGCCGCATACGGAAAGACCTTGTTGTAGCCAATGTCATTGCTAGTGACCTTGTCGATATTCGCAGTAGCATCGCCAAAGATCTGCGGTGGATTCGTGCGGAGATCACTCAAGAGGGCGATGACCCCGATATCGACCACGTCATCACCGAAGCGGCGTCCATTTGGCCACCCGCCAGGCACAGCGCCATTCCCAAAGCCCTCCTGCACATTACTGATCAAAACATCTCCTCCAAAGATGCCCAGCCGATGGAACCCTGCATCATCTGGTGCGGCACCACTGCCGGAGCCACCAGCTAACCGCGCAGCAGCCGTACTTAGATCTACCTTGATCACGTCAGGAATGAAAATCCCGGCAAGATCCGTGCGATTTTGACGCCGATCCGCTTGTGCCCCCAGCACCGTAGCCAGCTCTGGAGTCAGTGCATACTTCTTGAAATATCGACCATCGTATTTAAGCGGCGTGCGATTGTACCGGTCTTTGTCGATGATGGGCACAAAGGCCTCACAGAACAACGGATTACCCTGGCGTCCGACTTGAACGAACGGGCCAACATTTCCCGTGCCTGAAGAGCGCAGAACGGTGGTAGATCTCCGGCAAGTCGTCGCCCACACTCCAGCGATTTGCTGGTCACCCCCGATGTCCTCAATTGGAATGTTGAGGACGATGGTATGCACATTGAATCCGCCCTGGCTATCGAAGGGCTTCTTTGCTCCGGTGAATGAGAAATCAAAATCAAAGATACTCTGGATGTCACCATAGAATCCGTCATCCCGCTGTCCCGCAAAAACCTGATAACCTGAGCAGTTTGTAT
>CAZCAL010000405.1:0-4620 GCA_964496625.1 uncultured Verrucomicrobiaceae bacterium
GGTCAGCTTTTCCAGCGCCGCCTTTGCTTTGCCCGCGAACTGGTCCGCAGGCACGTCGGCGAGTTCCCGCCAGATCAGCATCGCTGGGTGGGGTTGGTCACCAAAAGCGAAGCGATTCAAAAAGTCCCGCCACTTGTCGGCAACACGATCACGCAGCGAGGCCTTGCCCGCAGCCCCACGGAAGGCACCGTCCTCGGCGCTGCGGTGGTTATTGGCAAACAGGAGATATTCGCGCAGGCGATCTGGCTGGCGGATGTCGTCAAAGACCTCCTTGCGGAAGGCTCCGCGCTGCTCGTCCACCTTCGCCACCGCTTGGCGAAACTCCGCCACAGCAGCCTCGTTGCGGGGTTGATCGATGATCGGCAGATTGTCCTCATTGGCCAGATCGCAACTGCTCAGCACGGAATAGAGCGCGTAGTAATCCTTGCTGGGGATGGGGTCGTACTTGTGATCGTGACACCGCGCACAGCCCACTGTCAGGCCCAGCAAGCCACGCCCGATGACATCGATACGGTCATCATTTTGCAGCACACGATCACCCAGGAAGCGGTCGTTCACGGTCAAGAATCCCAGCGCAGCAAGGTCGCGGAGGTCTTTGTTCGGCTTCGTCATGGCAGGTTGGCCGGTCGAAACCTGCACCAGTTCTGCCTCTGGCAACATGCGATCCGCCGCGAGCTGGCACATCACAAACTTGTCATAAGGCATGTCGTCATTCAGCGATTGCACCACCCAGTTCCGGTAGGTGTAGGCGTGGGGAAACCGGTTGTCTCTCCCCCCGGCCGTGTAGCCTTCGGTGTCCGAATAACGGGCGATGTCCAGCCAGTAGCGACCCCAGCGTTCCCCATAGCTGGGTCGGCTCAGCAGATCCGTGACCAACGCATCCACAGCCGGAGCGACACCATCTTTCGCAGCCTTTTCAAATGCCTGGACATCTTCAAAGGTCGGCTGCAGTCCAGTGATGGTCAGGAAAAGTCGACGACATAGGACCGCAGGGCTGGCAGGTGGCGCAAAGTCCAGCCCAGTGGCGGCCAGATTGCTCCGAATGAAGGCGTCGATAGGATTCTGGATTTGCCCTTTGACCACTGGCACGGCTGGCTTTTTCACCGGCTGAAAGGCCCAGTGTTGCGTCGGGTCTGCCCGAACGTGGGCGACAGCGGCAGGTGCAGCCTCGGTGGGCCATGGCAAACCTTCAGTGATCCATTTTTCAAAATCCGCGATTTGGGCAGCCGTCAGCAGGTCGCCCTTACGCGGCATTTTTTCCACACCGGGCTGAGCCTTGAGGGCGCGGATCAGCTTGCTGGCAGAGGGGTTGCCAGGCTCGACGGCCTTACCGTAGTCGCTGCCCTTGACCACCGCGTCGCGACTATCCAGGCGCAGGCCGTTTTCGTGCTTCGTGGCTCCGTGGCAGCCCTGGCAACGCTCAGCGAGAACCGGACGAATCCGACTCTCGAAAAAAGTGATTTGGTCCGCCGAAAAACCGGCATCTGCCGCAGCCAATAGGGTGGGCGCGACACACAGTGCCGTAGCGACGGCAAAGCCGCCCAGCGTTTGGGAAAAGAAATGTTGGGGATGGGTCATCCAGAAGGGGGGTTCTGCGAGCTACAGCAAATCGATGTAGCAACCATTATACCAAACGCTTCTCAAGCCCCTTTGTTTGCAGGTCTTGCGGCGGCCACACCGTCATTTTTGCCGCACTGTGCGGATTTTGTCATGCGCTGGCGGGGGATTGCTGCGGACGCATCTGCGATTGCAAGACCCCAGCAGGCGCGTATGGATCATCTTTTCACCCCCAGAACCTCAACCACTTTATTCATTCAGACCATGGACATCACACGTACAGCCTACGGCACCTGGAGCGGCGGCAAATTTATGCACTTCGGCGAGATGCTGGACGATGAGCGCTACGCGGAAATGATCCGCAAGTCCTTCGATCAAGGCGTCCGTACCTTCATCACCGCGGATGTCTACGGCGCCGGTCGTGCGGACACCATGTTGGGCGAAGCCCTGAAGGGCATCCCCCGCGATGAATACTGCCTCGTGGGCATCGTCGGTCACGATTTCTACACCGGCCTGCGCGCTGGGTCCAAGGGCTACCCACGCTTTACGGAGCCCAGCCTGCGCGGCCCAGATGAGTACGAAAGTTACCTGACGATGGCCACGGAGGAGTCCCTGAAGCGCTGCCAGACCTCGAAGTTTGACTGCCTCCTTCTGCACAATCCAGACTCCATCGCCTACACAAGCGAGGTCGTCTGGGATGCCATGACCGCCCTTAAAACCAAGGGTCTCGCCGACCGTCTCGGGATCGCCCCAGGCCCAGCCAACGGCTTCACGCTGGACATGATCGATTGCTTTGAGCGCTTTGGCGACCGCATGGACTGGGCGATGATCATCCTCAATCCGCTGGAGCCCTGGCCCGGCCAGCACGTCCTGCCGGCGGCAGAAAAACACGGCGTGAACATCCTCGCCCGAGTCGTCGATTACGGCGGCATTTTCCATGACGACGTTCATCCCGGCCACGCCTTCCGCGATGGCGACCACCGCACCTTCCGCCCCGCTGGCTGGGTGGAGCACGCCTGCGAAAAACTGGAAAAAATCCGCCCCATCGCAGAGAAATACGGCCTCACCATGCAGCAACTCGCCTGCCTGTGGAATCTCGCGCAAAGCCCCGTGAAAAGCGTGGTGCCCACTCTCATCCAGGAAGCGCACGAAGGAGCCAAGAGCATCGACGAAAAGCTCCACGAACTCGCCACCCTGCCAGAGGTCAACCCGCTGACACCCGAAGATGTCGAGACCATCCGCCAGATCGGCGACAACACCGGCTGCATGGCATTGAAAGGTGCCAGCCGCCGTCACGAAGGCCAGGACCCACGCCCCGACGAGTGGCCCATGCGCGACGACCTCCTCATCGTCGCCAATCGCTGGAACATCGACGCTGCCTTGGTCCCTTGATTTGACTGGCTGTCGCACGGACCTCCGGGTCCGCTGCGCATACCCAAAACGCCGCAATTCTGCTTGAGCCTCAAGCAAGCAGGAGTGTCGTGGGACATGATTGGCAAAATGCCCACGATCCATTGCAGCGTTCACGTTAAATTGAGTTGCTCCTCCAGCGAAATCGCCTCGTTTTCAGTGGGTTAAGAAGGATCATTGCCGTCAAGATGGGTCGGAATGGGGCGGAAAAGTAGGCAATGCATGCGTCAGTTCTTGCTGCAAACGAAAGGATACGGGTGATCGAGCGTTAGCTGCTGATGGATCGCTTATATAACTTTGAGCACGTTGATCGCGTTCGTATGGGAACTGGGTTTGCTCGCATTACGAGCGTCACCCCCCAAAGGGTGGAGTACACTGACGAGGCTGGGAGCGCATGGTTTGTCGATCTCGATGAATGTGCCCGCATCGGGTCCTGCTTGGAACATGCGGGCTTGTTTCCGCCGAGTGATGATCTGGATTGGGCCGCCGTGGCGACAGTTGGCAGTCGTGGTTCAGAATCCGCAGCGACCAGCAGTGGCTGTGTGGGATTGCGAGGT
This sequence comes from uncultured Verrucomicrobiaceae bacterium, assembly GCA_964496625.1. Taxonomy (GTDB): domain Bacteria; phylum Verrucomicrobiota; class Verrucomicrobiia; order Verrucomicrobiales; family Verrucomicrobiaceae; genus JACKQF01. The sequence goes on from CAZCAL010000405.1 coordinate 3,525, forward strand.
GCCCTGGATGAGCCAGCATGGTTTCAGTTCCTTGATCAACGGCGGACTCAATTCGAGTTCACTGATGGAAGAGCCCTGTATGCAGAGCTGCTGACTCCGATGGCGCGTATGACCTTTGACGCTTGTTGATTCCAGGCAGCGCCTGCGTGTGAGGCGCTTAGGGCTTCGCAGGATGAGTGCAGCGACAGACAAGATCGGCCCAACATTGTGACTTTCTGCCTATGGTGTCATGCTCGATAAATTTGGCGTAGGCAATCCACATCATCCTGATCACGATGAAAACCCACTCCGCTATCCCGGCCTTCTTCTTGTCCTCGGTGCTTATCTTTATGAGCGGTATCGAGAGCGGGTGGAGCCAGTCGAGTGACCGGACCACCACTTACACCATCACGGGCATCGCCTTCAATGATGTGCTGAACGTCAGATCTGGACCGGGGATGAATTTCCCAATCGTGGCCAAGCTCTCCGATGGTGATGGTGGCGTGCGCATCACGGGGGAAAGTGTTGTCAATGGAGACGACGACTGGGTGCCGATACAGTTCCCAGGCGGGAAAGGTTGGACCCGTCCTAAGTTCCTGACTTCCCTTCCCAGCGGTATCACAGTCCAACAAGCCAGTGGGATTCAAAGGAAGGTTTATCGTGTAGCCGGTATCGATCCCGCTGATACGCTCAACGTGAGGGCAGGTCCAGGTGTGAATTATTCGATCGTGGACAAAGTTTTTAATGGCAAGCGAGGGTTGCGGATCACGGGAGCAAGTGTCAAAAACGGACCGGATGATTGGGTTCCCATCGATTATGATGACAAGAGAGGGTGGATTCGACCGATCTACTTGGTGGCGGAGTCCGATTCCCCGAAGCTCAATGAACCCAATCCGCTGCCAACCAATCCCGCTGTAGTCAAAGAACCCACGTCGGAAGCCGTTAGTCAAGCCTCGTCACTCCAGTTCAAGTTTGATGGTGACTTAATCCCTCAGTGGACAAGCACTGTCCCAAAATCGATCGGGACTTACCAGGGAAGATCGATCACGATCTCGCTTGTCCGAAGTGACGGAAAGTACGAGCAGCCACAGGCAAAAGATATCGCACTTCTCGACGC
>CAZCAL010000406.1:0-4607 GCA_964496625.1 uncultured Verrucomicrobiaceae bacterium
TTTGATGGGGGAGTTCGGCTGGTTCATGTCGCGAACAGCGTCGCCGTGACCGAAAAATGCGCCCTTGCGAACGTGGAGGAGAGGATTGGTTCCGAACCAATTGCCTTGCTGATCGGTGACAAAGACTTCGCCATCCAAATCGGCTCCAATACCGCATGGGCTGCGGAAGCCTGCCGCCCATGGTTCGGGTTTTCCACCCGGCACAGTTCTCATGCACCAGCCCCGCCAGAGGGGAGACTTGAATTCATCGCCAGCGCCCTCCCAGCCTTTACCGAGACTGGCGTTTAACGAGGTGTAAAAGTTTCCCTCCGTATCGATGGCTGGGCCGTAAGCGTACTCGTGGTAGTTCCCTGAGACGCCCCATCCTGTCGATGCTGTGGCATATTCATCGGCTGTTCCATCACCATCGAGATCCCGCAGGCGAGTGATCTCCGAGCGTTGCGTGGCGTAAAGCGACCCGTCATGCCAGGCCAAGCCGAGCACTTCGTGCATCCCTGACGCAAAACGATGGAAGCCAACGTTTTCCGCTGTCGGCGGTTGTGCTTCAGGATGATCGAGCATCCATACTTCTCCGCGCCTGATGGCCACGGCCAGGCGGCCATCGGGCAGGACGGCTAGGCCACTGGCCTCCATGATCACGTTCTCAGGAAGTTGATAAGTGAGGATCTGATAATAATCCGCATCGGTCGCTGCTTGAGCGGATACAGCGCCGATCAACGCGCTAAACGCGATGAGGTGTTTTGAAAAGCTTACCATGACACTGCCTCCTTGGTTTCTTTGCCATCAATGCTGATGATATGCTCAAACCCATTGCCCTTGGGGGCGGGCCGCAGGGTGTCTTCGACCTTCTTCCCGTCTTGTTCATAAAGGAAGGTCGGCACCCCGTTCGCATCCAGCCGATAGCCGACAAAGGTCCGTGGTTCTACGATTGCAGGCATCTCCTTGATATCAGTGCCCAGTGGTTTGATCGGCGGCATGGAGCGATCCTGCCAGTTGCTCATGGCATCCAGGAAGCGACCCTTCCAGATGATCGCCCAGCGGCTAAATTTAGCGTCGAATGCTGCATTCAGCCCACCTGGGAATCCTACCCCGATGGCGTGCGTCCCGACGCCCTCAATGAAACTGCGGAAAACAATGGGGCGCTTTTCAGTGCTTGGCTTCAATTCAAAATCCGTCAAGGAAAGTAAGCCTTCAGGCAAAGGTTGGCCATCCAGTTCGCGGAGGTAGGTCCAGATGCTTTCGATCTCTTCAGCCGCCTTCTTTCGCCCCATGAATAGGGGCGGCATCACAGTGCCGGGTTGCGTCTCTTGGGGATTGAGTAACAGCTCTTTGAAGAACTCGGGGCGTAAGCGCTCGACGGTGTGGGTCAATCGCAGCACGGGTGGCCCCAATGATTTGCGGTCCTTCAACCCGTGGCAGGCGACACAGGCAAGACCCGTGGCACCCATTAGTTTGCGGCCAGTTTCAGCCCGGTGGTGCTTCTCCAGGCCTGAAACATTGATCTCGATGGGCGGATTTCGAACATCTGCGACCTCTAGCGGCACCACAAGCGGTTCGGTTTGCGCCTGGCCGAAGTTTGGCATGCGGGTGTCGATGTAAGGGCGCACGCTGCCGCCCTTGCCCCACAGAATTTTTTCCAGCCACTGACGGGTCAGCTTGCGCCCGATATGATCAAGGGAAGGGGGGAGATGGGCCAGTTGGCCGAGGGATTCCGCTCCAGGATCATTGACGTGGAAATACTGCGCACGCGGTTCCTCCGGACCTCCCTTGCTTTCGCGATCATGGCAGGCGTAGCAGTTCAGGCGAGTCATGTGCCAATCGACCGTTTGTTGGGCAGTGAAGGGAGCTGGCCCATCCATTTTCACGCGATCGATGGCCAAGCGCAGAGCACGCGTCTGTAGCTCTTTAAAGTCGTATCGGGGGATGCCGCTCTGGTTGTTTCCAGACAAACAGCCTGTGCCAGAGGCCGCATTGAGCATGGCGAACGGTTTGGCGAGTTGCTTCGGCATTTCCTCCCCGGTGCTGTGGCAGGACGTGCACCGACGGGCGATGAACGCCTCTCTGCCTTGCGCGACTGTTTGGGGCGCGATCTTCAGAAGTCCGCGCTCATCCATCTTGGGTGGCAATCTGCCGGTGTGTAGATAGGCGGCAATGTCGGATGCTTCCTGATCGGACAACCGCATCGACGGCATCCGTCCCGAAGGACGGCAGGAGAGGGGGTCAAGGAGAAAGTGCGCGAGAGTCTGAAAGTCGTAGTCATCGGCCAAAGCAATCGGCACCGAGGAGAGACCGGGCTTCTCCAGGACTGCGTCGGGTGCGACTCTCGCCGGACGGTAGTCCGCAGCGGGTTCATGGCAGGCGACGCAGCCGACGGTGTGATAACTCTCCTTGCCTCGTTCAGCATCGCCTTCAGGCAGCGGGGCTTGCGCCTTTTTTAACGAGGCCAGATACATTGTGATTGCCTCAACAGCCTCGACATCGCCGTCCTCCCCAGCAAAGAGCCCTGGCATCTGCGTGCCCGCTTTTCGCGACTGTGGGCTGCGGATCATTCGCCACAGGCTATCCTCGTTCAGTCTGCTACCCACTCCAGACAGATCCGGTCCGGGCTTCGATGGCAGGCGTTCCTTCCAGGCGTCAGGCATCGCGTGGCAGGCTGCGCAATTGAGTTCCGCGATGAGTAACATGCCGCCATCCACAACGACTTCGTCCGGATCTTCGGGGATGTAGAACTGGTCAAAGTTGAACACATGCGCATGATCGACCGGCTCTGCCTGAAGTGGGTGCGATTGCGCGGAACCTGCGGCGAAGACTGTCGCTGCGAGAGCCAGCGCAACCGCGTTTAAAGTGCGAGGGAACATCGGATCGTGATCCTTTAAATTCCCATTTTAGCGCGCTCTGCATCCAATGCCTTGATCCACGGGCCAATGAAGTGCCCGCTGTCATGGTAGGTCCGGCCTGAAAACATGTGCTGATCGATGACGCAAGGTTCGTTCACATAGATGCCACCGCAGATTTCGAGGTCAAATTTGCACTTGGCGACGGTTGCCATGCGGAGGCCTTTGACGATGTCGGCACGCGCTGGGATCTCCACGCCATGACAGACGCTGGCGCAGGGTTTCTTTTGCTCCCAGAACCACTTGGTGATCCGCAGCAGGTCAGCATCTTCACGGATGTATTCCGGGGCACGACCACCGCTGAAGAAGATGCCCACATACTCTTCGGGATTGATGTCCTTGAATGCCACGTCGGCATCAATGGAATAGCCTTCCCACTCTTTGGTGATCGTCCACCCAGGCTTCACCTCGTGCAGCACCATCTGGTATTTCCGCTTTTCCGGCGCGGCGACGACTGGTTTGTAACCGCCTTCAATGAGGCGATAAAACGGATAAAGAGTGTCCACGGTTTCTGTGGCGTCACCGACGATGAGGAGGACTTTGGCTTCGGGCATAAGAATAGTGAAGGGTGGATGAGGAATTAGAGTTTGGCTACAAGGGCTTCAAGGTGGTCATGCGCATGGATCATCTCTGCGGTGGATTCTGCCGCCGTTGGCATGATTGGGATTCCGCGGGGTGTCGGGTGCATGAAGATTTCGGTTGGGCCGGTAAAGTTGATCTGTTTGAGCGCGGCCAGAAGGGGTTGCCAGTCAAGTGATCCACGACCAGGGAGTTGCTGGATCTCCTCTTCCTTGGGCATCGGCTTCATGCAGCCCATGCCATGTTCCCAAGCATAAAAAAGCATCAGCTTCTTGTCAGAATGCACGATCAGATCAGCGAGTAACTTTGTCTCTTGAGGGAGATGATAAGGTGCCAGGGCGATGCCGATGCCTGGAATGTCGCGAATGTCATCGGCAAGCCAGCGCAAAGAGTCCGGCGTTTCGATGAGATTGTTGACATGATTTTCGATGCCGATCGTGACGCCGTTTTCTGCGGCGAGAGCGGCGGTGGGCTTCATTTTTTCCACGAAGTCCTTCACGTTCTGCTTGAGCTGCTCCGGTGTTACCTTGTAATCGCCGGAACCACCTGTGACGATGAAGTTGCCACCCATCTTCTTTACGATTGCAATCTCTTCGTCGAGCTTGAATGGGCCGAGGTCGTAGCGAGTCGTCCCACCAAAACCGATACCGTGTTCCTTGAGCATGGTGGCAAATTGATCGTGACCGATGGCATCCATCTCCTCGCGCTGCGTGCCATGTTTTTTGGGCCACAGCTCAATGGCCGTGGCACCTGTCTTCTTCACTTCGGGCAGAATTTCAGCGAGAGGCAGGCTGCCATAAATAGAGGATGCTAGCATGTAGTTCAGCTTCCACGGCACCTCGGCGGCGAGGGTAGGGGCGGCAGCGAGGGCTGAGAGCGACTGCAAGAAACGACGGCGGTTGATCATGGGGTAGTAAACGCCAGGCTTGGGGTTATTTCATTCAGACTTTGGTTTCCCTCCTTCAGGTTTTGCGGCTATCGTCTTTTGTATGAATCGTCAGCTTTATCTCCTCTTGGCCACTGCGGTGTTGGCTTCGTGCTCGAGCTTGCCAAATCCAAATGTTCCAGTGGGCTCGCCAAGTCGAGCTGCCGTGGAACTGCTGGAAAAGAGCGCAGCCCAGGCTGGCAGACCCT
>CAZCAL010000407.1:0-374 GCA_964496625.1 uncultured Verrucomicrobiaceae bacterium
TGGAGCGCTAACTTTCGCGATCTCAATGCCGCCGTCACCCGCATGGCGACCTTGGCACCTAAAGGACGCATCACCGTCGAGTGTGTCACTGCGGAGATGGCCCGATTAAAGGAAGCATGGCGGGAGGTGGGAGCTGATACCTCCAGCAAACTTCAAGATACGCTCCCAAAAAAACGCCGCGATGAGATCGACCCCTTTGACCTGGTCCAGCTGGAGTATGTTTTAAAAGTATGTCGCGACAGCAAAACCCTCTCCGACGCGGGCCGCAAACTCTTCGCCGTATCGCGCACACAGCGCAGCATCACGAATGATGCGGATCGGCTCAGGAAGTATCTGGCGAAGTTCAAACTGGACTGGGAGACTGTCTCGACGGT
>CAZCAL010000407.1:384-4603 GCA_964496625.1 uncultured Verrucomicrobiaceae bacterium
GCGAAAACGACCCCGTATCGCGCATCACAGGCCACCTCAGCGCCTTCACCGTCGGGCTTGAAAAGATCCAACAGGCCGTCGCCCATCCCACCCTCTCAGACGCCACCATCCTGCAACTCAGCAAGATCATCGAAAGTCTCAGAGCCGTCCCCGTGAACGTTGAGATCAAGGTCCTACCCGTCGAACAGAAGAACGATGCCGACCTACCGATCAACATTGAAAGCGAGATTCAACAGAATCTCGATACCTAGCTAGCGACGCAGGTCACCCTCTTCAACCATCAATCTGGAAAGGTCGACTGAGGCCACTTACGTTTCGCCGATTCGCACCGCAAGACGCCTCGCAATGTCTGGAACTGTGCAGACTGAATCAACCAGGACGCTTCCCAGCAAACACTGCCAAACTCTACGAAGAGGCCATGGCGGGGCAAAGCCTATACCAACTGGTTGTGGAGAAAGAGTGTAGAATTATCGCCACAGCGTCCCTTTCAAATTTAGTCAGCAAGCGCAGCGCCGTATTTTCCTATGGACTGATTCATCCCGACTACCAGGGTCAAGGACTCGGCACGGCAATGACTTTGGTGCGACTCGCAAAACTCGATCCAACTGTTCCCCTCTGTCTGGTCTTCATTTTCGCAGTCAGAGATTCCATCACCTTTTATCGCCGCATGGGATTCAGACAATTCTCGCCATGGAGCGATGAATCAGGAGGCACTCATCCTTCAGGATTGCTGAGATTCGGTTCCAAAGAGATACTTCAATGCCGAGCACTTCTCCAGGACCACGACATCGAGTGGCCGCAGGACGATGGCGACTTGCCCATCATTGAAGCACCCAAAACTCCGCAGTAACCTCAGGCACCCACTATGCCCCACTCCCAGCATGGGCGGCACTGCGGCAACGCCGCAAAAAAAATGCATCTGCACTTGCTAAACACTCGTTTCAAACGATTGATTGAAACGAGTGTTTACTTTTTTCACCATGTCTGAACCCCATCCCGATTCCAGCACCAAAGACCGCATCCTTGAATCGGCGGAGGAGCTTTTCGCTCAGTCGGGATTTGATACGGTGTCCGTCCGGGATGTGACGCATAAAGCTGGAGTCAATGTGGCGGCGGTGAGTTACCACTTTGGTTCTCGTGAGGGACTCATCCAGGCAGTTCTTGAACGGGCGATCCGGCCCGTCTTGGCGGAACGTGTGCGTTTGCTTGATGCGGCGGAGGCGAAAGCTGGCAGCAAAGGACCCACCATTCCGGTGATCTTGGATGCTCTCATCCGCCCCCTGGTGATGCAAGTGCGGCAGTCGCAAGTGTCTCAGGCGTTGTTCGTGAAGCTCGCCGGTCGCTGCCTCTCGGATGGGCTGCAACAGATGCCTGACGGCATCAAAACAGCGATCCGCCAAACGGTTGAACGCTTCCTGGATGCGCTGCATCGCGCCCTGCCAAATGTATCGAAGGGCGATCTGGCCTGGCGCCTCCATTTTTGCCACGGCGTCCTGATGGAGACGCTCGCTCGCGATGAAGCGCTGCGCGATCTCTTTCCCGATCTGGCAACCCCGATGACGACAGACGTGCTGCTGGCGACGCTGATCAACTTCTGCAGCGCAGGCATGCGCCAATAAATTTCCCCTCAAAAAAACGCGCCCACGATGAAAAAACACCTCCTCCTCATTCCCCTCCTCCTCACTGGTTGCGGCAAACCGCCACCACCTCCCGGCCCGCCTATGGGTGCACCGATGCCTGTCGTCCTGGCACGTGTAGAAAAAAAGACTGTCGAAGAGCGTCTACCCCTCGTCGGCAGTCTCGCCAACAAAGAAGCCGTGAATCTCGTCAGTGAAGTTGATGGGCGTGTGGTCGAGGCCTCATTCACCGAAGGTGCGCCAGTGACCGCGGGGCAGGTGCTTTTCCGCATTGATGATCGCCGCCAACGGGCACGGCTTGCAGAAGCAAAAGCACGGCTTGATCTGGCGAAGGCAGAGTTGCTGCGCGGGGAGTCCTTGGCGAAGCAAAATTCACTGCCCGAGCAGGAACTTGATCGCCTGAAGGTCAACCAACGCACAGCCGAGGCTGCCGTTGATCTCATCCAGGCGGAGCTGGATGACACGACGATCAAGGCACCGTTTGACGGTGTGATCGCAGAGCGCCTCGTGAGCAAGGGGCAGTTCGTTGCGCGCGGTGAGCAGTTGGCGCAACTCGGGCAAGCAGATCCGCTGGAGGTCGTCTTTCAGGTGCCTGAGCGCTACGCCGCACGTGTGTCACTAGGGCAGCAGATCCAGATGGAAAGCGTTGCTCACACCGGTGAGAAATTCATCGGTAAGGTCAGCTACCTAGCCCCGCTCATGGATGCTGCCTCGCGCACACTTCTGGTGAAGGCAGACATTGAAAACAAGCAAGGCCGACTGCGCCCCGGTATGTTTGGTTCCGTGGAATTGGTGTTTGCTCTGGACGATGCCGGGTTAGTGATTCCTGAATCTGCGATCTACTATCAGGGCGATGCCTCTTTCGTCACCGCGATTGATGGCGAACGCACTGCATCGATCCGCCCCGTCAAGATTTCCCAGCGCATTGCAGGTCAGGCAAAGATCGCTGAGGGCCTGAAGGAAGGCGAGTTGGTCGTGGCCGAAGGGTTTCAGAAAGTCGCACCCGGCGGGAAAGTGATCGCCCTGCCAGGCTCTGAAAAGTACGGCGTGCCACCTGATGGTGCGCCGAAGGCTGAGGCTAAAACCGAGGAGGCAAAGCCATGAAGCAGTCCTTCTTTGAAATCTTCCTGAGGCGTCCGATCATGACGCTGATGTTGAACCTGGCGATTATTGTCTTTGGTTTCATCAGTCTGCAGAGACTCCCTGTTCGTGAATTGCCTGATGCAGATCCTACTACGGTCACCGTCCTGACGGTGTATCCTGGGGCCAGCGCGGAAGTGGTGGAATCTGAGGTGACAGAGCGCTTGGAGGAGGCCGTCAGCAGCGCGGCAAGCATCAAGCAGATCATCAGCGAGAGTCGAGAGCAGACCAGTCTCATCACCATCGACTTCATCACCGGCACGAATGAAGACGTCGCGGCCCAAGAAGTGCGAGATCGCGTCGCGCGCATGCGTGGTGAACTGCCCGAGGACATCGATGAGCCAGTCGTGACCAAGCAGGATGCGACCGCGCAGCCGATCATGTGGGTGGCGTTTTATTCGGATCAATATGACACGCGGGATCTGACGAAGATCGCCGAAGAGCAGGTCAAGGACCGACTGCAAACTGTGCCCGGTGTCAGCCAAGTCATCTTGGGTGGACAGAAGCGCTTTGCCATCCGGCTATGGCTGGATTCGCAGCGCATGGCGGCGCGGCAGGTCACTGTGATTGATGTAGAGCGGGCATTACGCTCCCAAAGCATCGAGCTTCCGAGTGGTCGCGTTGCAGGCATGGATCGGGAATTGACGATCCAGACTCGCGGCGAGCTAAAAACCATCCCTGAATTCAACCGACTCATCATTCGTCAGGCAGGCGACAACATCGTGCGTCTGGAGGACATCGCCAACATCGAAGAAGGCGTGGAGGACACTCGCTCCATTGCCCGCTTCAACTCCAAGCCCTCGATTGGTCTCGGCATCGTGCGGCAGTCGCGCGCAAACACGGTGGAAGTCGCGGACGGTGTGAAAAAGCGTATGGAAGAAGTCCGTGCGCTACTGCCGCCCGGCATCGATTTTCAATATCCGTATGACGAATCCATCTACGTTGAGCGTGCTGTGACCGAGGTGTTTGAGACGATCTTCATCGCCTTTGCGCTGGTGGTGGTGACCATCTTCATCTTCCTGCGCAATATCCGTTCGACTCTCATCCCCGCTCTTACGGTTCCAGTGTCCGTCATGGGCACCTTTGCACTGCTCAACGCCTTCGGTTACTCGATCAATATCTTCACCTTGCTAGCTCTCGTTTTAGCCATCGGCATCGTGGTGGATGATGCCATCGTCGTGCTAGAGAACATTTACCGACACATTGAAGAGGGAGATTCGCCCATGCTGGCAGCGCAAAAGACGCTGCGAGAGATCGCCTTTGCCATTATCTCCATCACGCTGTCCCTAGTCGCCGTGTTCTTGCCATTGGCTTTTGTCGGGGGATTGACGGGCAAGCTACTGCTGGAGTTTGCAGTCGCGCTCGCTGGCTCCGTGACGATCTCTGCCGTGGTGGCGCTGACCCTTTCGCCGATGGTCAGTTCTCGCTGGCTCAAGCCGCTG
>CAZCAL010000408.1:0-4582 GCA_964496625.1 uncultured Verrucomicrobiaceae bacterium
GCCACTCTCCCACGTCCTCGCCTCCGTCAGTGGCTCCTACAACGCCGTCTTGGTTAATGGCGACGTCGTCGGGGAGACGCTGTTTTATGGACGTGGAGCCGGTCAGGACCCTACCAGCAGCAGCGTCATCAGCGATCTCTGCGAAGCCGCCGCCATCCTCATCCACGGGCCGCGCCACAGCGGATTCGTCCCCCACGGCCTCTACGGGAAGTCCAAGCCCATTGATGAGACAGTCTCCCGCTACTACCTGCGCCTCACTGTCGATGATCAGCCCGGCGTCCTCGCCCAAGTCGCCCGCTTGCTCGGGGATCGCGGCGTCGGTATTTCGTCCGTCATCCAACCAGACGACCTCTCAGACACCACAGGCTCCACCGCCCTCGTCCTCATGCTAGACGACGCCCCGCTCGGTGTCGCCCGTGCCGCCGTCGAGGCCATCCAGGCATTGCCCTGCGTCCAGCAGAAACCAGCCTGGATCAGGGTGGAGACGCTTTTGGGATAAGCCGACCACCTTATCCAGCTTCGCCAGAGGTTCCCATGATGGGAAGTAGGGCGCGCCTTGCAGTAGCCGCTTTGGGGACCCTTACCGCGGGACTCTGGTCAAGCGCTCCCTCCAAGATGACAATTTGACCTCTACTCGCGGCTTCAAGATCTTTGACTGGGGCAGATCTTTGCCTCCTACTTCACATGCATGACGCCGCGCATGATCACCCAGTGACCGGGGAAGGTGCAGACGTAGGGGTAGTCGCCGGGCTCTTCAGGGGCGGTGAATCGCAGTGTCTCGGCGGTGTTGGGACTTAGCAGCTTGGTGTGGTGGAGGATCTTGTCGGTTGGGGGGATGAAGTCCTTCTTGATGCCGTCGGGATCCTTGGCCATCTCGTTGCCAGCCATGCCGACTTCTTCGGCTGATCCTGGCTTGCAGATGGCGAGATTATGTTGAGTGGCATCGGGATTGCTGAAGAGCAGGCTGACGGGTTGACCGGGCTTGACGCTGAACTCGGTGACGCTGTAGAGCATCCGTTCGCGCACGCTGGAAATCTCGATCCGGGCGACGCCGGATTGTTTGTCAAAGGTGGTTTCTTCGGCGGTTTTGGCTCGCTCAAACGGGGCGCGTTTGTAGTTCTTCTCGAAGGTATCCATGAAGGCGACGATCTCGGGTGAGTCTGCGCGTGTCCAGTGGCGGGAAAGGGCCTCTGAACCCAGGGAGGTGCGGATGGCATAGGTGAGGTGCTCTCCAGCAGGCTTGCCGAGTACGGGCAGCACGGCTGTCAGCGCTGCCGTGGTGCCGATGTAGCTGGCGGCGATGACTGCCTCCATGCGGACGAGGGAGTTTTCATCACTGGCGCGCTGATGCAATTGCTCGATGGCGTCAGGAAGGGCGATCCAGCGCAGCTGGGTGGTGGCGGCAGCGCGGGCAAGGTGGTTATCACAGTTCAGCACTTCTTTGAGCAGGGCTTGATTCTCCGTGCTGATGGTTCGGTAGGTCCAGAGCGCCTCGACCTGATGATGGCGGAAGCGTTCGTCTTTGGGGTCAAGCTGCGCCACCCAGGCATCGAGCGCCTTTTTGACTGCGGCGGCGGGGCGCTCATGCAGTTCACGCTTGGCCTGATAGCGCCAGCGGTAGTGGGGGCTCTTTAGCAGATCTAGCAGGGCCGGGATGCCTGCACCTGCGATGGTGGGTGCCTGGGCCAGCTGTGCGCCCTTTGGCACGATGCGCCAGATACGGCCACTGGTGCGGAGTCTGCGGGGATCGCGGAGGGAGTATTGGGCGTGGCCCTTGATGGGGTTATACCAGTCGCAGATATAGAAATCGCCGCGTGGGCCCACCTTCACATCGGTGGGGATGAAGCTGAGGTTGGTGGAAAAGACGAGGTCACCGAGGTTCTTCTCTTCAAAGTGATCATCCATTTCGATCCACTGATGCATCTCGATGGTGTTCGTCGGCTTGTAGCGGGCCTTGAGGAATCCGCCCTGGAGTTCTGCCGGCCAGAAATCGAAATCAATGAACTCTTGCCCGCAGGTTCCGGAGTAGGCGGGCATCTGGCCGGCACCGGGATGTTGCTCTGGATAACGCGGATTGGTGGCGTGGAAGGCATTGGCAAAGATGGGGTGGCTGGCCATGTGATGGCCCCAGTCATCAAAGGTGACTCCCCAAGGATTTGTGTTCGGATAGCTGCCAAAGGCGGTGAGACGCTGCGTATCCGTGCGCAGCCTGAACCAGCTGGAGTTATCCGCACGCACAGGGCCATAGGCGGTCTCGATCTGGCTATGTAGGAAGATGGATTCGCGGAAGATGAGATCTCCATCTGGGGTCCAGACGAAGTCGTGCAGGGCGTGGTGAGAATCCTCTGTGCCAAAGCCGGTGAATAGCTGGCGCTGGAAGTCTGCCTTTCCATCGCCATCGGTATCTTTTAAAAAGGAAAGATGTGGCTCATCGGAAACATACACACCACCATCGCCGAACTCGAAGGCCAAGGGGATGTGCAGTTTATCTGCCCACACGGTTGATTTGTCTGCACGACCATCGCCATCTGTGTCTTCGAGGATGACCAGGCGATCACTCGCTTCCTGCCCTGGGTAGAGGTGCGGATAGGCCTGCGAGGTGCTGACCCACATGCGCCCCTGTGTATCCCAGCGGATTTGGATGGGATTAGCGATCTCTGGGAACTGCACTTCGCTGGCGAAGAGATTCACTTCAAAGCGGGGATCGATCTTGAAGGAGGCCAGTTCATTCTCTGGCGTCATCCACTCATTGGCACCGCGCGATTCTTTGGTGGCTGGCATGGGTGGGACGTTGGAGTCATCCACCTTTTGTTCGCCGAAGGTCTTGCCCTGGGCGATCTCCCAGATGCGTTGATCGCGATTTGATACCATGACATCAAAGCTGTGCATGGCTGGCAGGAAGTCCAGGTAGCCGTAATCCTTGTTGCGATCTCCCGTGTAGTAAAAGGCGTTCAGTGGCCGGTAGCGACGGAAGAACTGGCGGTTCTTATCGCGGATCGTATCAAACAATTGGGCACTGGGTTCAGGGGCACTGACGCTAAAGGTCTCGCGATACAAGGCATCGCCGAAGACTTGGTAGCCATTGTCGAGCAGATGCACGCCCATGAAGGTGAGATCAGTGCCTGCGTCTGCCATCGCGGTCTGGGTAGCGTCGAAGACATTCGCAAAGCCCACCTTCTCCGTTACCGCGACTTCTCCCATGGCCTTGGTATAGGCGGCGAGTCTTTGGTTGTTCATGTCCGCAGCAGGGAGACCATTGATGTTTTCATTGGCTATCGGCGATACCAAGACAATGCGTGGACCACTCTTGCCATTGTAGGCATGGGTCTTTAACTCCTGGAGCATGGCCGTCAGGCGCTGCTTGAACTCGGGGATCTTCTCTTCGCCCGCGAAGGATTCATTGAAGCCGAAGGCGGCAAAAATGACGTCTGCTTTTTGGGCAAAGAGATGCTGATTCAGCGTGCCGAAGTTCGTCGGGCGAGGCATCAGGTCCACCTCATCCGCCGACCATGCGAGAGTGCGCACGATGAGATCAAGACCGGCATGACCTTTCTGGAGCATTGCTTCAAAGTGTGGAAACTCCGCACCGCGATCAAAGAGCGTATTGCCGATGAACACAACATGATCGCCCTTCTGCAGTTCGAGAGGCAGCTTGGTTTCGACGCTGGCGGTCACCGTGGGAAGCGGCGCGGTCCGCTCGTCGATGCCATATTGAGCTAGTGCGGGATCTTCTGGCGGAAGTGGCTTGCCGCTGTCTTTGTTCTTTGCGTCATTGGGATTCACAGCCATGGGCGGATTGCGCTTCACTGGCTTTTTGGCGGTCGGCGGTGCGGCGTGGGCATTGAGCGCGAGACTCAGGGCGATGCTGAGTGCAAGACGGAGAGGCGTGGATGACGTCATGGGAGAAAGGGAACGTGAAAGGGGGGCTCTTCTATCCCACCGCAAAGGCTGAAACCGGACGGGAAAGGTGACTTTCCTGCCTTGGGCAGCGCACTCAGCGCCAGCAAATGTTCGACTTTCCACGGGATGTATTTACTTCGATCCAGGAATGGCAGCGAGACAGGCTTGAATTGCGGAGGATGATGCTGTGCAGGGCAGGGTCGAAAGAGTAGCTCCAGCGGTTGTCCCGGTGCTGTCTGGCACTACAGCGTATCCCACCGTCCCGCCCATCCAAAGGATAATCGCTCCGAGGGATGACTCGACACGAGGTTCTAGCTCATCCATGCTTGGGAGAGAAGCCCGAATTCGAACTGGAGCGTTACCCGCCCTTGGATGGAGTGTCTTGTTCAGTTTCTTCGGATTCATCTACCGTTGCCCTTTGACGAGTTGCATTGGTAACACAGAGGCTGAATGTTGCTGATGTCGTCGCCGCCTCCGCGGGTCAGAGGAATGATATGGTCCTTGGTCCAAACGAAACGATACCTGCGGTCTGGTCTTCGTGGAATATCGTTCCATCGTCGCCCGCATTCCGGGCACTTATCGAATGCTTCGAGCTTTTGTAGCCATTCCCGTCTTGTGTGGGATCCAAAACTCAGCTTCTTGCGAACAGTATATTGAGCGGCCCTATCGCGGCGACATGCTC
>CAZCAL010000409.1:0-2826 GCA_964496625.1 uncultured Verrucomicrobiaceae bacterium
GATGCATGGATTACGCTCACTGAAAGCGCCGTCGCCACGATCGAACTCGTTGTTCTCACCACGCTCATTGTCGGCGGAATTGCCCTGTTACTGGGCTCGATTGTTGCGCGCAGGCGATGGCTGTGGCGCGTCGTTTTGACGATGGGCTTGTTACTGATTGCCTTGCCACAGTCAGTGTACGGACTCGGTTGGATTATGATGAAGTCTCAATTGCCACTACAGGTAAGCTTGCCAGGTGCCTGTGAACCAGCGCTCGTTTTGGCGGCCCGTTGGTCGCTAGCGGCAAGCCATTTCGCGGCACTAGCCTGGCGAAGCGTGCCGTCTTCAGCGATCGAATCAGCAAGATTGAGCGGCTTGTCGTGGTCACGGTGGTCCGCTTTGCTGGCGAGGCCCATTTTATTCGAGCGGGTGTTGCCTGTCGCATTTCTGGTGGCGCTGATGTGCCTTGGTGATGCCTCTGCGGTTGTCATGGTGCAACGTCCTGGCTGGGCCACTTACGCAACGCGGCTGTTTTCTATCATGGACAATAGTCCAGAGAAACAGGTCGCGGCACTTTGTCTCGTTTACATTGCGCTACCGTTTTGCATCGCCGCATTGTGGGCCGTGTTACGATCTATTATCCCTATTAACCTGAGGCGGCAATCATGATAGGTCTTCAAGACGTCACTACCTCAAGCGTGCTTCGGAATCTATCTCTGAGGATTCTTGAAGGTGAGCACATTGTCATTTGCGGGCCGTCAGGGGCTGGCAAAACAACGCTGTTGCGGGTCATCGCTGGACTGGAGCCGCTGACTTCAGGCACATTGATAATAGACAACCAAGTCTGCACAGAGGGTGCGGATATCATCGTGCCACCTCACCGCCGCCAGATAGGCATGGTGTTCCAAGACTTGGGGCTTTGGCCTCATCTCAGCGTTAGTGGCAATATTGCGCTTGCCGCCCCATCGCTGATGCGTCGGAAGGACCGTCGTCAGCGGGTGGATGACGTGCTCAAAGACTGTTCGCTGGCTGGGTTTGGGAATCGCCGCATCAATAGCCTTTCGGGTGGCGAATTGAGTAGAGCTGCCCTCGCTAGGGCCCTGATATCCCGGCCTCGCATTCTGCTTCTCGATGAACCCTTTTCCGGCCTTGATGTGATTCTCAAGGAAGAACTCACAAGCGTTGTCTGCCGATTGACGAAAGAAGAGCCAGTGACAGTGGTTTCGGTTATTCACGACGCGAAGGACGCTTTCGCGCTTCATCCTGATCGGGTGGTCTGCATGATTGGGGGTGATATCGCGGATGACTTAACCTCGGTAGAAATCGAAGGAGAAAGGCAGCGGAGCCTATTCCTGCAGAAGTGGTGCTCCACCCGGCAGCGTGTCATTGCCTAACTGGTCGTCGAGAAGCCTCGGATATCTTGAATGGGGTGGAAAGGGAATGAGCAGCCCTTGGGGCGATGAAACTCTTCCTTCAATCCTCGGAGAGGGATGGGTACGGTACTCCTCTCTCGCCGAGAGAGGATCCGCGGCGCTGCCGGACAAAGGTCCCACCCGTAGAGGGTTGACCACGTGCATGATGCAGTTGGAATCCTCGCATTGGAGCGGTTTGCGCTAAGGATGACGTCGGTTCCAACGCAGAAGTTGTATTCAGCTGATGATTGGGATCAGGCCTTCATTCAGTTCTTGTCTGAAAAGCGTCGGGCCGGGGTGAGTTGAGATCGCTCGGTGCGCTTTCTGGACGCGCTCGAAAAGGATCTTGAGGTGTACGAAAAAGAAACGGCTCGCCCTCCCCGCTGCCATTGGCTGAAACCTACCCCACCCGCTCCGGCAGCGCTGCTAGGCAGCGGGCTGGGATTTCCAGGGACTTCTGCCGGCCCGTGCTTCCGCGCAGGAGGGTGAGCTGGCCTTTGGGGCAGCCCAGCGCTTCCGCGAGAAATCTCACCAGTTCTGTATTGGCTTTGCCATCCACGGGCGGTGCTTGCAGCCGCACCAGCAGGACGGGGCGGCTTTGTTCATCCATACTCCAGCCGTTGAATTCAGAGCGTTTGGCGTTGGGGGTGACCTTCACGGTCAGGAGGGCGCGGTCGTCGGCGAGGGCCATGGCAACTCCTTAGCACGGATGAGGTTGGCGGTCTAGGACGGGCATCGCTTTGACAGATCGGTCCTTTACGCTATGCTCCGCCCCCTCAAAAAATATCATTCCTTGAATCATGAGTCATCCCGCACCCACCAAACATGAATTCCAGGCCGAAGTGAAGCAGGTCCTGGATATCGTCATCCACTCCCTCTACACAGACCGCGAAATCTTTGTCCGCGAATTGGTCTCAAACGCCGCTGATGCGCTGGAAAAGATGCGCCACACGCAGTTGACGGAGAATGACGTTTTCGACGCCAGTCGCGGTCACGAGATCACCATCACCACCGACGAGGAAGCAGGCACGCTGACCATCAGCGACTCTGGCATCGGCATGACCCGAGAGGAGCTCGTCGAGAACCTCGGCACCATCGCCCACTCGGGCTCCAAAGCTTTTGCCGCTGCGCTGAAAAATGCGGGCAAAGGCGGCGAGGCACAGCTGATCGGCCAATTCGGCGTCGGCTTCTACAGTGCCTTCATGGTGGCGGCGGATGTCACCGTCTATACCCACTCCTGGCGCAATGAAGGGGAGCACCTCTGCTGGACCAGCGATGGCGGCGGCAGCTACACGATTGACGAGGCTCCAGGGCAGCACCGTGGCACGCGGATCGTGCTCCATCTCAAAGAAGACGCCAAGGAGTTCGCCCAGGCTTCCCGCATCAAGGAGATCCTGGCGCGTTACTCGAACTTCGTCAGCTTCCCCATCATCCT
>CAZCAL010000409.1:2836-4580 GCA_964496625.1 uncultured Verrucomicrobiaceae bacterium
TCAATGGCGACCGCGTGAACACCGTGGAGGCACTCTGGCTGAAGTCCAAAGAAGACATCTCAGAAGACCAGTACAACGAGTTCTACAAGTTTGCCTCCCACTCCTTCGATACCCCTTCTTATCGTCTGCACTTTAAGTCAGAGGTGCCGCTGTCCATCAATGCGCTGCTCTTCCTGCCCTCAGAAAACATCGAGCTCATGGGCATGGGCCAGATGGAGCCAGCCGTTGCCTTGTATTGCAAGAAGGTCCTCATCGATCCGCATCCACGCAAATTGCTCCCGGAGTGGATGCGCTTCGTTCGCGGCGTGATCGACAGCGAAGACCTGCCCCTGAATATCTCCCGCGAGTCCATGCAGGATAGTGCCCTGGTGCGGAAGTTGGGCGATGTCGTCACGAAGCGCTTGCTGAAGTTCCTGGACAAAGAGTCCCTGGAGGACGCTGAAAAGTACCGTGGCTTCTACCAAAAGTTCAGCCGCTTTTTGAAGGAGGGCGTCGCCACGGATCATGACAATCGGAACGCCGTGGCCAAGCTGCTGCGCTTCCAGTCCTCCCTCACGGAGGGCGATGAAATGATCAGCCTGCCGGACTACGTTGCCCGCATGAAGGAAGGGCAATCTTCCATCTACTACCAGGTGGCACCTTCCCGGGGTGCCATTGAGTCAGGCCCGTATGTGGAGGCCTTTAAGGCGCGTGGGTTTGAGGTGCTCTATCTCTATGAACCCATTGATGAATACGTCGTCAGCTCCTTGCATGAATTCGATGGCAAGAAGCTCCAGGCCGTGAACTCCGATCAGGTCGATATTGGCGACGACGCCACGGAAGGGGAGTCCCTCAGCGAGGCTGATGCCACCGCCTTGTGCGACTGGCTGAAGGACAAGCTCAGCGCGGAGGTGGAGTCCGTCCGTGTGGGTAAACGTCTCGTGGGCAGCCCCGCTCTCGCACTCACCCCCATGGGCGAGATGACCCCTCAGATGCGCCAAATGCTCCGCGCCATGAGCAAGGATGAAGTCGGCGCCGTGAAGGTGATCCTGGAAATCAATCCCCGCCACGAAATCGTGCGCAATCTCGCTGCACAGCGCGAGGCCAATCCAGAGGCGGCGCAATTGGTCGCCTCCCAGGTCTTGGACAATGCCTTGCTCAGCGCAGGGCTTCTCGATGACCCACAGCGCATGGTCGCACGCACTCAGCAGATCATGCAGGCACTGCTGGCAAAGCTATAGCGTGTTTTATTCCGCCTTGCGGATATCGATCGCAGGTTCAGGCGCATCTGGCGCTGGCGTCACGACGTCAGTTTTAGATGCGCCTTTATCTTCCCCTTCATCCCCCTCGCAGGCCAGGATCTGGATGCCCTGCCGCTGCGGTGCTAGATCGCTCCAGCGCACCAAAATGTGCGCCATGTACACCCCGCCCCACGCCATCTGCTTGGCCAGGAATCGCCCCACCGGGGAGTTCTTCGCCGCATAGGCATACACCCGCGCAGAATCGTTGGGCGATCCCTGGAAGTCGAACGCGTGAAAGTTCTCCCGCAGCGTCTCGGAAAGTTCCAGCCCGTGGCTGCGCCGCAGCCCCGCGTAGAACCACTTGGCCTCTGTGGGCGGATTGTCGATGAACTCATGCACGCGATTGCCGTGGCTCTCCTCGAACATCGGCCAGTTGAGCCGATACTTCTCATCGCCGCCCTTATTCAGTCGCGCCATCGCCCCGGCACGATTTTCTTTGGTGATGATCTGAAACAGCGGAAAGG
>CAZCAL010000410.1:0-3243 GCA_964496625.1 uncultured Verrucomicrobiaceae bacterium
AGAGCTCAGACGGATACCAACGATCGCAAACACCCACACAGGCATGCTGACAAGAAGCAACGCCAAGCCCACGATACGATCCAAGATATCCTTGAACCACAGCGCATACGATACCTGCGGCGTGCTATGAAAGACCAACATCAAGCGCCCACCAAGCACATCAAAAGTCGGCCGAGCGATTGCAGTCTGGAAAAAATCTGCCGCGATCCATGCCTCGACACCTTCCGTTTCACACGCCTGAACGGCTTCTTCAATTTTACTGAAATGCACGTGCTGAGCAGCGAAGAGGACTCGGCCAACGCTATGGTCATGCATAGCATCCACGAGCGCTGAGATTGGTTGCTGCATGATGTCAATCCGAGCGACAATGTCGATCTCAGCGCGGTGTTCATCGCTGATGCGGCTGATTAATGCATCCATGTCCCCATTTGCGCCGACCAGCAGCACAGGTTCGCGACCAAGCCCAGAGGCAAGCCGCCGATGAATCCGCTGCCGCTGCAAGGACTCCCGCAGCAGCAGAAGACTGCATCCGATGACTGCGGCCAAGATTACTACCGCTCGACTCTCCACCTGCCAGCGCAGAAATACAGACATCATGCCGACGACCGTCGCGATGATGACTCCACCCGCGACAAGCTGCTGGAGGGACATTGCGGTGGTTTTGTTGAGCAGGTTGGAGTAAAAGCCTCGCGCTTCCAAAATGATCGGCCCAAATGGCACTACCACCGCTAGAATCCACATAAACTCTCCAAACGCAGGCACAGCGTCCCAGTCAGGGAAGAAGTGCAGCGCTAACTGCGCCCGTAAAAAATGACCAAACCAAAGGCTAAAAGCAATGATGGCACTGTCAGCCAACTCAGTCAGCTGCATATTGATTTCTTGCTTTCTTCCAAGCATATTAAGCACAGGTTATCGGAATTTCTAAGTTTACCTGAAAATTATAGCATACCTAGATAATGCCACAACTTCTTTCCTCAAAAAATCTCCTGCTTTCTACCCGTCCACTTACCGTCGGCGTTCTCGCGGACGAGGCCGCCCTCCGGCGCTTTGTGGCAATGACACCTCAAGAAAGACAGTCCACCTGTGATGTCGCAGAGGTACGTCTCGACCAACTTCCGTTTTCGTCAGACGAACTGCGGGGCCTCCTGGAGGGATGGGATACGCCCATCCTTCTAACTGCCCGCCATCCGCTTGAGGGCGGATTTGCCCCCACAGACCCGGTCCAACGCATGGCGATGATCGAGCCCCTCTTGGATCGTGCCGCATTGCTGGATTTGGAAATACGATCCGCTGCCGAGATGCAACCACTCATCCAAAAAGCCCGCGCACAGGGGGTTCCCGTCATTGGTTCCTTCCACGACTTTCACACCACCCCGCCCGACGGTGTACTTGAGGGTGCGCTTGGGTTCGCTCAGACGGCAGGTCTGGATGCGGCTAAGTTCGCTACATTCGTCAACAGTCACGATGATTTGGTGCGCCTAATTAACCTGACCAGCGGTCAACATAGACTTCGCCTCGCAGTGATGGGCATGGGACCCTGGGGACGAGTTTCCCGATTGGTCCTTGCAAAGTGCGGTAGTTTGCTGAATTACGGCTATGTTGGCGAATCCAATGCCCCTGGGCAGTGGCCAGCCGCCCGCCTCAAAGCGCTACTTTCTGAAATCTGATGTCCCTTTGTATTACTTTACCATGCCCGACCCGACTTCGCCGAATGTCGCTCGTCGCCTGTACGATCAGCAGCATGCTCTTGGCGGGCTGCGGTGATCCAAAACGCGAAGAACGGCTCAAATGGCGCGAGGAAGAAGTCGATGCCAAAGAGGCGGCTGTGCTACGCCGCGATGCAGAGATCACCAAAGAGCGCAAGGAGGTCGAATCCCTGAAGCTCGATCTCGCTGCCAAGCAAAAAGCTGCGGAGAAGCTCCAGACGGAACTGGCCGCGGAATTGGAAAAATACCAGCGCGTCCGCCGCGAACTGGAGTTGAAAGAGTTACGCGGACCCCTGCCGAGTATCAGCGCGGAGAGAGTGATCATTATCGATCCGGCGACGGGCGACGTGATTTTTGAAAAGAACGCGGATACCGAAGGTGCGATCGCCAGCACCACGAAGCTTTTGACGGCACTGATCATTGTTGAAACGGGTGATCTCGACAAAGAGGTGGTCATCGAAAAGTCAGACACTCAATGCGCGCCGGTGCGCATCGGTCTGAAGGAAGGTGAAATCTACACACGCCGCCAATTGCTCACCGCCGTCTTGGTAAAGAGCAGCAATGACATCGCTCAAGCACTGGCTCGGGATAATGCTGGTAGTATGGCCGCATTCGTGGAGAAAATGAATGCCCGGTGCGCTCAACTTGGGCTCAAACACTCAGCCTTCGCCAATCCGCATGGCCTTCCCGCCGAAGAGGGCGTTCCACAATTCAGCACCGCCAGAGATTTGTCAGTCATCGCAGCCCTTTGCGACACGAAGCCAGAAATTCGTGAAATCGTGAGCCTGAAGAGCTATCGATTTGTGAGGCCCGACAAACGGGAGATCGTGCTTGAAAATACGAACCGAGTTTTGCGCAACTACTCTTACTGCGACGGCATGAAGACTGGTTACACAGGCCTTGCGGGTTACTGCCTCGTGTCCAGCGGAGAAAAAAACGGCAAGCGCCGCATCGTCGTCGTTCTCAATGACACCGACAGCGCCGTTTGGAAGGACTCTCAAGCCCTGCTGGAATGGGCATTGCGGGCCTAGTTTGGCCTACAGCGTGCCTGGCTTGAAGAAACCCCTCGCCGTTGCGGTAGTGTCCGCGGCTACCTTCGCCAGCGTCTCGCCACGCAGGCGAGCAATCGCTTCAGCCGTCAGGGCGACGTATGCAGGCTCGCAGCGTTTACCGCGATGTGGCATCGGGGAAAGGTAGGGAGCGTCCGTTTCAAGCATATAGCCTCCACTGGGGACCTGTCTGGCAGCATCCGCCATCGATCCCGGATTCTTGAAGCTGACGATTCCTGTAAATGAAATCAGATGCCCCGCAGCCAGCACTGGCTTCGCCTCATCAAAGGTGCCAGTAAAGCAGTGAAACACGGCGCGAAGTTTACCATCAAAGGGCCTGACCTGCACCGTCAGATCTTCCCAGCTATCGCGATTGTGCAAGATGACGTTGAGGCCCAGCTCCACGGCCAACTCCAATTGCATCCGCAGCACCCGTGATTGGTGCGCCTTCCAAGAATCTAGCGTAAATCCTTCCGGCGGCTTGTGAT
>CAZCAL010000410.1:3253-4568 GCA_964496625.1 uncultured Verrucomicrobiaceae bacterium
GATCTCGCCAATGGCAACCACCTTGCGATGTGCCGCAAGCGCACGGAGTTCATCGATCCAGACTTCTCCAGTGACGCCGTCCGCTTCACAAGGATGAATGCCAACAGCAACAAAAACATCGGGCTCATGGTCTGCGATCGCGAGCGCCTTGTGTGCGCTGGAGATATCCGTGGCGGGGACCACCATCCGCCCAATTCCGGCCTGTCGTGCTCGCTCCAGAACCTCTGGCAGGTCGCCATCAAACTGCCGGTGGGCGAGATGGGTGTGTGTATCGATCAGCATGACGCTCTCAGACGAGCCCCAACTGCTTCATCGTCAAACGAAGCTCTTCAACCTTTGCTGCCTCCATCGCACAAAGCGGCAGACGCAACTCAGGCACGATCTGTCCAGCGATGCCCAGCGCTGTCTTAATCGGAATCGGATTCGTCGAAAGCTTCAGGAAGGCGGCGAACAACGGGTAGTAACGGTGGTGGATGGCTGCAGCACCGACAAAATCACCGGCCAGTGCCAATTTCACCATTTCCGCCAACGGCCCAGGGATGATGTTTGAGGCAACACTCACCACACCAACTGCCCCGACGGACATGAAAGGTAAAGTCAACGAATCATCGCCAGAGAGAATCTCGAAGCTAGCGGGAAGAGACGCCTTCATCTGACTCACGCGTTCAGGGTTTCCGCCCGCCTCCTTGATGGCGCGGATGTTTGGGCAGGAAACCACTAGACGCTCCAAGGTCTCCAGACCAATCTCGATCCCACAACGGCCAGGGATGCTATAGAGCATGATTGGAAGCGAGGTCTCCTTTGCAATCGCCTTGAAATGCTGATACAGGCCTTCCTGGGTCGGCTTATTGTAGTAGGGAGCTACGAGCAATGCCGCAGTCGCTCCGACAGCCTCCGCCTCTTGGGTCAGCTCAATCGCCTCGCGGGTGCTGTTCGAACCGGTGCCAGCCATCACGATACCCCGACCCGCCGTGTATTCGACGGTCAACTTGATGACAAGCTCGTGCTCATCGTAATCAAGCGTCGGAGATTCACCCGTCGTGCCACAAGGGACAACACCGCTCACACCGGCTTCGAACTGGGCATCGATAAGTTTTTTCAGTGACTCTGCATCGATGCTGTCGTTGCGGAAGGGGGTGACGATGGCCGTGTGGGTACCTGCGAACATAACGTGTGTAGTTTGGGAAATAGGAAGATGGATCAGACCTCAACGGTCCCTTGAAAGACGAAATCAGCGGGCCCGAAGAGTGTCACGTCCTCATACTGATGCGGGGCCACCTCGCGGAAGCCGATGAGCAACGTATCGCCGCCCTTC
>CAZCAL010000411.1:0-954 GCA_964496625.1 uncultured Verrucomicrobiaceae bacterium
TGGCCTTCCCTCTGAGTCATTGGTTTGGCAAACCACTGGTGACAGATCTCCTTCTGAACCCGCAGGTGATCAATCATCGCACGCTGCATAAGGCACTGGATACGAATGAAAAGCACAGCGACTTTGCCCTACTGATGCGCAATGCCTCCTGGGTCATGGCGGGCACGATGTTTCTCTCCGCTGGTGACAACTACGCTCTAGCCGTGCGCCTGATCGGAGGAAAGGAACCCGGAGGGGAAGAATACGTCAAAGCCATCGGCAAACTGAACTGGATGGGCACCCTCGTCATCGGCATTCCCATGGTAGCGATTACCTTCGTGTTACTGATTTGGCTATTGCGCCGCGTCAGCCAAATCACTGGATTGGATCGCGACGACCTACTCAATCAAGGCACCACGGTGCGGCGGCAGGTTTGAGCAGTTACGAGTAAATGGTTCTTGGTTCGTAGTTCTTGGTCGGACGGTTCCAACTTTTCACTTTCCCCCCTCCAATCTCCAGCTTGCTCTCCCCCGCTCTCTGAGACACACTCTGCCATGATCACCCACGTTCATCGCCCGCTCCGCGTCGTCCTGTACGAAGGCAACGGCTCTTTGCCGCTCCCAGCCGAATCGCGCGCCAAGGTGATGGCAGCACTTCTGGACAAAGGTTACGCAGTCACCCGCGCGGCGCAGGATCGCACCGGGATGCCGCAGGATGATCGCAGCCTGCTGGTTCTGGGCATTTTCCCCGAGCGCCAAGCCCCCGTGCTGGAAGATGCGACGGGATTGGTGGACATCGCCGTCCGGGACATCACCGATTTGGACGTCGAAGGCGTGGTCTCAATCGTGGAGCGTACTCGCGGCGACAAGCCCATGAACGAACCCGGCAAATGGAAGCCCTGGTTTCCTGTCATCGATTACTCCCGCTGCACGAATTGCATGCAGTGCCTGAGCTTCTGCCTCTTTGACGTTTACG
>CAZCAL010000411.1:964-4560 GCA_964496625.1 uncultured Verrucomicrobiaceae bacterium
AAGATCCAGGTTCAGAACAACGACAACTGCAAGACCAACTGTCCAGCCTGCTCCCGCGTCTGCCCAGAGGTCGCCATCATGTTCCCCAAATACCAGGGCGGCCCCATCAATGGCGATGAAGTCAGCGACCAGGAGGCAAATCGCGAGAAGATCAAAGTCGATATTTCCTCACTCCTCGGTGGCGACATTTATGCCTCTCTGCGCACTCGCAGCGAGATCGCCCGCAGCCGATTTTCCAAAGAACGCAGCCCAGACAAGGCACTCGACGAACGAAAAAAATGCCTCACCAAGCTCGTCGGCGATGGATTCATTCCCGCTGATGTTCTCGCCTCCCTACCCAGCACGGATGAAATTATCCGCAAAGCAGAGGAGGCAAAGGCCCGCGCCCAAGCGGCTCTGGCCGCCAACGGAGCATAGTCCCATTGGCATTTTCTCTGGAACGTCCCCTACCACGCACATTCCCGCAACTTTCGTTTCCGAACGGAGTTATAGCTCCCCATGCCGCACCTCCGCTCTCTCTCTCTCGCCATCGCGCTGCTCATCACGGCGACTGCCGCCCAGGCCCAACTGGCGGTTTATAAGCTGACCTTCGATACCGCTGGCGAGACGATCAATTACCGCGCCTACGAGGGTGGTTACTACGTCGCCCCGATTGAAGGAGGCACTGGCAGCCTCATCCTTACCCGCACCACTGGCGGCGTGAAGAACTACTTCACATACGAAAACTTTGGCGAACTTTTCGTCGCCGTGAAAGGCACGAACCGCAAGGCTGTCATCTCCGCCACCGCCGCGAACACGGTCTCTACGACCACGTTCTTCGCCATCGGTTCCGCAGATGATCGGAAGAAAATCGAGTCACGTTCAGCAGAACTCAGCGTTTATGTCGCCAAGGTTTTGCATGGCTATGCCGTGAGCGCTGACAGCGAACGCGACCTCCCTTATTCCAGTTCCAGTCCCACAGACATCGGTGTTGCAGGGGCCAGCCTGATGACCTGCACGCTCGATGAGGGAATGACAGACCAAGCCAACCGTGAAAGCCGAACCCTCACGACGGAAATTGACAGCGTCCTGACCTTCCTAGAGAGCAAAGGTTACATCGATGGCAAGCCGACCGCTGCTGGCGGCGGGGGTGGCGGCGGGACTGCCGCACCATAATCCGCTGCGCTTCCTCTTGTGCAGCGGATCGGCACACGTATAGGAGAATAAGTGCACACCCAGTTTTCCGCCATTCTCGACGCCCTTCCTCAGCGCAAAAGTCCGCTGATGGAGCGTTTCACCGCCCTGCTTGAGACCAAGTCTCCTGCTCAAATTGAGTCCATGGCCCGCGACAGCCGCGCCATCACTCGGCGGAACTTTGGCCGGACGATGCGACTCTTTGCGCCGCTCTACCTTTCCAATGAATGCGTGAACAACTGCAAGTACTGCGGTTTTTCCAGGGACAACCCCATCCTCCGAGTCACGCTAACCATCGAGCAAGTCATCCGCGAGGCCCAGCATCTCGTCGCCCAAGGCTTCCGCAATATTCTGCTCGTCGCAGGGGAGCACCCACGCTTTGTCAGCGATGGCTACTTGGAAGAGTGCATTCGTGCCATCCGGGAGTTTGTGCCAACCATCGGCATCGAGGTCGGCCCCATGGAGGCTCCCGAATATGCGCAGATGGTGAATGCCGGAGCGGAAGGCCTCGTCGTGTATCAGGAAACATACGACCGCGCTCTTTACGCAGAAATGCATACCGCTGGGCCCAAGAAAGACTTTGACTGGCGACTGGCCTGCCCAGAGCGTGGTTATGAAGGAGGCTTCCGTCGCATCGGCATTGGAGCCCTCTTTGGCTTGAGCGATTGGCGACTCGAGGCACTGCGCTTGGCCGCCCACCTGGAGCACCTTTACCGCCAGTGCTGGCGCGCGTCCTTTACCGTCGCCTTCCCACGGCTCCGCCCAGCAGCAGGCGGGTTTACACCGCTGACGGGTTTCCCCGATTGGGCACTGGTGCAGACGCTGTGTGCATTCCGCCTTTGTTTCCCGGAAGTCGGCATCGTCGTTTCCACCCGCGAACCCGCCCCGCTACGTGATGCCCTTGCCCCGTTAGGCGTCACCAGCATGAGCGCCGGTAGTCACACTGAGCCTGGCGGATACACAGGTGCAGGCACTGACGATTTGCACCTCACCATCCGTGGACGGCGGGTCGATGTCGATGACAGAGCAGAAGATGCCAAGGCAGAAGGCCAATTTGGGATCGCTGACACGCGCAGCCCCGCAGCAGTGGCGGAAATGCTCAGTGCGCAAGGACTCGATCCCGTCTGGAAGGACTGGGACCCCGCCATCCTACTCACACCACTTTCCCACAGTTCCGGCACGTAAACCGGTTCGTGCGACCTTCCACTTCGTAGCAACGCACCTCCCCGCAGCGGGGACAACGGATGGGCAGCAGCACTCGGATAGCCTTGCGAGTGATAACGCCGACCAATATGGCCCCGACAAACATCACCATCGTCGGCTGCACGCCGTGTTCCTCCATCCATGGGGCCAATACGTTGCACAAGACCACGACCAGCGACGCCATCAGAAGCGGCAGAGTCAATCCAGCGATGAAGTGATGGACAGGATTCACGAGAAGAAGAATTTCATTCGGCAACAGTTGCTTGCAGGCCCTGACGCATCACTTCAACAGGCGCAGGCCTGTTAAACCAGTGCTCAAAGGAAATGGCCCCCTGGTGGAGCAGCAAAGTCAGCCCGTCCACGGCACGACCGCCAGCGCGCCGAGCATCCTGAACCAGCGGTGCACCACCTCCAGGACGATACACCATATCTAGCACCAGATGATGCGGAAGCAGGCCAGACGCAGGCAGCAATGGCGGGTCGTCCAGCTTCATTCCCACGGAGGTCGCGTTGACGATCAGGTCAATATTTTCAAGTTCGGCATAGAGGTGCTTGTCATCCCAAATCACCGTCGAGATGTCTCGATTCGGAGAAGGCTGTGCGATCAAGCTACGCAGTTCTTTAGCGACCTGCGCTGCCTTTGCTTCAGTGCGATTTGCCAGTACCAATCGCCAGCAACCCTCCATCGCACATTGCACCGCCACGGCACGTCCCGCACCCCCGCCCGCGCCTAAAATCAGCACACGCAGATCGCGGACCTCCACTCCGAAGGCCTCCCGCACACTCCGCAGAAATCCAGGCCCATCCGTATTGTAACCGTGCAATTGCCCGCCTTCCCGGATCACCAGCGTATTCACCGCTCCGAGTTGCTTTGCCAACGGATCGACATGATGCACCGCCTCCAGCGCTTCAAACTTGTGCGGAATGGTAATATTGACGCCCAGAAATCCATGCTGCGCAAACAATGCAAAGGCCTCCGCCACGCACCCCTGCGGCACCTGCACCCGGACGTATTGCGCATCGATCCCGCAGGCGGCTAGAGCCGGATTGTGCATCTGCGGGGAGCGCGAATGTCCAATGGGATCGCCAATGACCGCCAGACGTGCTGGCGGCGCTAACGCGCCAGCGCGGTCCGACCAGTTGCGGAGGTCATCGAGAGTGTAAAAATCTGCCACGGTTGAGAGCCTTGATCAAAGCGGCGATGCCGCCAAGATTCAAGC
>CAZCAL010000412.1:0-4259 GCA_964496625.1 uncultured Verrucomicrobiaceae bacterium
ACCACGTCACCTGCATGCGCGGCTACCTCTTCGGCATCGCCCGCAGACTCAGCCAATCAGCGTGGACGCAAAACCAACGGGAGAAACTACAGCCTCTGGATTCAGACGCCGGGGAGATCTCTGCTCCTATCGCAGATGATCGAATCGCAGCCGCCCGTGAAACCATAGCCGCTCTCCCAGACTTACAACGCGAAATCCTCGACCTCCGCTTCAGCCTCAGCCTCTCCTACGCTGAAATCGCGGAGGCTCTCCATATTCCCATCGGCACCGTCCGATCACGATTGCACAGCGCTATCTCCGTAGTCAGGCAGCGACTCGAAACCGATTAACCCACCAAAACCATGAATCCGCAATCCCTTCAGGCACTCATCATTGATGACCACTGTGGCGAACTATCGCCCGAAGCTTCAGAACTTCTCCATCACATCCTCGCTACCGATCCCATAGCTCATGCGGAGGCAGAGAGAATCAAAGCATCGATCAACATCACGAGCCAAACCATCAACGCCCATCCAAACCTAATCCCTCAACCATCACCACCACAGCGCCCGTTGATTGTAAGAGTGCCCTCGTGGCTAATTAAAGCCGCCGCGATCATCGTGATTGCTCTGCTGGCAGGGACGAGTGGCTACATGGCGGGCAGATCACAAACGGCTGGCTCAGTTCAACTTGTTGCGGATTCACACTTGTCGCCCCGGAAGGACAGCCCCTGGGCACGCTATCGACTCACCCCAGATCCCACGAATGGCGGACTTCGCGTCGTGCGGATTGCCACCAGCGCCTCGATGCCATGAAGTCCGCTAACTTCCTCCTGTTACCCCTCGTGCTGTTGGTGAGCGGCTGCTTTCCTACAGAGCGGATCTTTTGGTCGCCCATGGGGGACCGAGCCATTGTCATCATCGATCAAAGACCGTTTCTTGCGACCAGTGATGGCAAGCTTGATGACCACCCGCTCATCGGGGAAAAGCTGAATGAGACCATATTCACCGCGCTCTCGTGGCTACCGGATGGCAGTGGTTTCCTTGCACCAACAACTCGGAAAATCGATCGCTGGGCCGAAGTCAAAGCAAGGATAAGCCCTGACGAGGTTGCTAAAATTGAAGCACTCATACCAGCGACCATTCCGCTCTTAGAGGCAGCGACTTCCATCGCATCCGACGCGGCGGACCTTCAAGCCGTCATCAAGGCACTACCCATCCAAGGCGACCGCCGGCTCCTCTTTGCGATGAAAGTGGCCTATGAACTGAACCCGAGTCAGGTCGAATCCATTTTCACCAAAATGAAGCACGGCTCCCAACTGATTGCGACTATTCGTGAGACAAACACCCCCTACGAAGTGAATGAACTGCATTTGGTCCGACTCGATGCACAGCCTCGCGATGACATCCTCTTCTCCAGCGCGCTAAAGGCATTTGGACTCCCCAAACCTTCGCCAAAGTATCCCTCTTTCGCGTGCATGGAATACGCAGAGGGAGAAGAAGATCTGAAACTCTTCGTAGCCAGCCTCGACGGCAAACAGCGCTTGGATTTAGCCAGCACTGACGTTCAACCCTTCTTTGATTGGCTGCCTGACGGTCGAGAACTTGCCTTCATATCCTCGATTGAGGATGACAGCAAAGCGATTCAATCGATCAACACCATCACGGCGCTCCAAACCAATGGACAGCCAATGAAACCAAAGCTCGAACCCCAAGCAAACGGATCATTGGTCGCAGTCGAAGGGCCAGATCGGCTGGGTGCGCAGACTCTGATTGCAACATACCTCATGGGATCAAGACTAGCAGTGCTCCCTGATGGTCGAATCTTGTTCGCGAGCCATGTCGCATCCTTTCCGTCCATCGCGACGGACAACGAAGTATCCTCCTCCCTTCACATCATAGCCACCGACCGCAAATCCATCACAATGGTCCCTACCGCACCAGGGGACCTCCCTGCCGACCTAAAATTTTTTGCTGTATCTCCAGACGGCAGGCACGTCGCCATTGTGGAAAACTCCACTGACGCCGTCGCAGTTGTTGAGCTGGAAAGCGGAAAGACGCAGATTATCTCTCCACCCCATCCGAACTGGCATTGCGAAACAGTCCCTGCATGGAAGTCGTCAAAAGAACTCACGTTTGCGGGCCTAGATGAGGCTTCCAAACAACCGCAATGGATGCTATGGTCCACCGACGGCAGCACCCAGACATTGAGCACAAATTGGCCACAAAAACTCACCCAAGAGTGGCTGAGCGAGAAGAAGCCTGAACCAGTCAAACCAGAATGAAACCTTTTTGGTGCCTCCTTGCATTCAACCTTGGAACGTCCTGCTTCGCGGAAGATCCCCCCACTTTTTGGGCCTTACGTCCCCCAGTAGTGAGCGCCCCCGATTCGGCCAGCATTGATCGTTTCATCACAGCCCGTCTGACACGCGAGGGGCTGACTCCCGCCCCGCCTGCTGATGCAGTGACACTTCTGCGGAGATTGCACTTTGACCTGACAGGACTACCTCCGACAGCCCAGGAAGCACAGAGCTTTACTGATGAGGCGTATGCAAACATTGTTGATCAATTGCTTGATAGCCCACGCTTTGGAGAGCGCTGGGGGAAGCATTGGCTGGACGTAGCGCGCTATGCTGAATCCAATGGGAGAGAATCCAATCTCACCTTTCCTCATGCGTGGCGCTATCGAGACTATGTCATCGACGCTATCAATGCAGACATGCCCTTCGATCAGTTCATCAAAGAACAGATTGCCGGTGACCTTCTTCCGGCGAAGAGCGAGAGCGACCGAGCTTCGAAGCTGATTGCAACCGGATTCCTCGCCCTTGGCGCGAAGGGACTCAATGAAATGAACAAGGCCCAGTTCGCAGCGGACCTCGCCGATGAGCAGATCGACACCGTAACGCGCGCCGTCCTCGCAAGCTCCATCGCCTGTGCTCGCTGCCACGATCACAAAACTGATCCATTCACCATGGAAGACTACTACGGTCTTGCAGGGATCTTCAAAAGCACGCAAACCTATTTTGGGACATGGATTGATTCGGAAAACAACAACGGCTCCCACCTCCTGCGGTTGCCAGCGCTACCCGGCCAACTGACCCCCAACAAATCGATCCCGCCAGAGAAAGTGGCCAAGCTCAAAGCTGACCGCGCCAAACTGGATCAAGACGAAAAGGATCAGACTGCTTACGCATTAAAGGCGAAGAAGGAAGGGCGCGACATCAGCGGCGAGTACTACAAGATGCTGAGTAACTCGATTCGAATTCTCTGGCAGCGCGGCGGGATTGATGGCCAACTAGAAACCGTGGATGACCAAGGGAATGCACTCCCACTTTGCATGGGCGTCAACGATGTCCACACCCCAATGGACTCCCCCATCTTTGAGCGCGGAGAGATTGCCCACCCGACCAAAGTTGTTTCGCGTGGCGTGCCACATGTGTTTCATGCGGATGTTCACATCCCCAGAGAACAGAGCGGAAGACTTGAACTAGCGCACTGGCTCACAAGTCGCCAAAATCCACTCACGGCGAGGGTCATGGTCAACCGCATCTGGCGGCATTTGATGGGAACGGGCATTGTTAGAACATCCGACAATTTTGGCCAGACCGGAGAACCACCGACTCATCCTGAATTGTTGGATTACTTAGCCATCAAATTCATGGACGGTGGATGGACGATGAAAAAGCTGATTCGCGAAATCGTCCTCTCTCAGACTTATCGGCAGAGTTCAAACTATCGAAAAGACGCTTTTGCGATTGATCCAGACAACAGATTTCTCTGGCGAGCCAACAAGCGACGCCTCGACGCCGAAGTGATCCGCGATTCCATGTTGGCTGTGGCGGGAACACTCGACACCTCTCGTCGCCCAGGTTCGCTCGTTGCCGAACTCGGAGGTCAATCCGTATCCCTCATGGGATTCAACACATCGCTTCCGCAAGATTTGGACGGCTCGCATTATCGCTCCGTTTATCTTCCGGTACTCCGGGATCACCTACCCGATGTGCTGGAACAATTTGACGTTGCCAATCCGAATTTGGTCACTGGGGATCGAGACGTTACCAACGTTCCAATGCAGGCACTTTACCTCCTCAATGGGCCCTTCGTTCAGGATCAGGCCAACGCCTTGGCGCTGCGCTTGCAATCGGAAGCACCTACGTTTGAAGGACGTGTCGTGATGGCCTTCAAGATCTGTTTCAATCGGAATCCTGACGACCAAGAACTGCGTCTAGCCAGATCGTTTTTTCACAACAATCCTGGCGATCAACTACAACTTCTCACCAC
>CAZCAL010000412.1:4269-4536 GCA_964496625.1 uncultured Verrucomicrobiaceae bacterium
ACCTTTTGCCAGGCGCTGTTCGCCAGCGCTGAATTCCGTTATGAAGACTAACTGGAACCTCCCCATCAATCGCAGGCAGACTTTGCAGACGCTGTCTTCCGGCATCGGCTGGCTGGCATTCTCAGCCCTTGCACAGAAGGCCTCCGCACAAAGCAGTTTGTTGGCAAAGACTCCGCACTTCCCCGCGCGAGCCAAGCGCATCATTTTCCTGACCATGCGTGGTGGTCCGTCACACGTTGATCTTTTTGACCACAAACCCGATCTGAT
>CAZCAL010000413.1:0-4523 GCA_964496625.1 uncultured Verrucomicrobiaceae bacterium
TATTCAATGAACTTCGGGGAGATATCCACTGCGTAGACCTTTCCTTCTTTGCCAACCCCCACAGCCATCGGGACAGTGAAGAGCCCTGTCCCTGCACCCACATCCGCGACGGACATTCCAGGCTTCAGCTTCATCGCTGCAACAATCTGCCGACGCTGCGCAAATACCTCTCGGCTTTCCGTCTCAAACTTCCCTGCCCACTCATCGACCTTGAGATTGGGATCGCGGAACTTGTCATTGATGGCCGGGCTGGCACCTGGTTCTGGGGTTTGGGCGGAGACAACACCGCAAAAGACTGCGGCGATGGAGAGGATGTGGATGGTTTTCATGATGGATGTTTCGATCGTTAGCTAACGTAATGACGGCTTCAATAATCGCTGAAACCATGAACTGCCGGAATGCACACGCTTCGCCGGGCGGCCTTCATTGACGATCAATCGTCCCTCATTCGCCCAGGCAAAGATGCCACCGGAAAGATTCACCACGCGCGGAAAGCCTGCGGCCTTCAGTCGCTCCGCATACTGCGCGGCACGATAACCGCCAGCGCAATACACATACACCGGACGTGATGCATCTAGGCCAGCACCGCACGAGTCTCCATCCACATCCACCCGCTGCGCCCCAGGCAAGTGACTGACCTCATATTCGTCCGCGGTTCGCACATCCAGCAACTGCGGTTCCTGCTCATGCTCCAGCGCAGCGGCATACGCCTCAGGCATGAGGAGATCCTGGTCAGGAAAGCGCTTTTTCACCACAGACCTAGCCCAAGCAATGCCCCGCACGTCATCCGTGAGCCACCAGAGGATGGCCACCGCCACCACGGCAAATCCGCAGACGATCCAGAGTAGCCGCAGGTTCATAGGGGCATCCTATTCGCCACCGAGACGCTTCACTTGCGCCGCCAGACGTTCCTGTAGGTTGGTGCAAACCGTGTTACAAAGTTCATGAATGCTCGGGTCAGCAATATAGCAAATGGTCACCAACCCAGCCTTGCGTCGCCCCACGATCGCCGCTTCTGCGAGCGATTGCACATGGCGGGACACATTCGCCTGGGTCAGCCCAGTGGCCGTCACTAACTCAGTGATATTCTTTTCGCCTTCTTCAAGAGCACGGAGGATTTTTAGCCTGCTCGGTTCCGCAAGCACCCGGAACCAGGATGCAATCATTGCCAGAGCTTCGTCTGACACGGCAGGAAGAGTCTTTTTGGATTTGGTGGACATCGAAGCTGAAATAGTAGTTGCGCGAATTGGCTATATGCGTATAGACTCATATAGTTACACAGAGACAATGCTCCTTAAAATGCCTCCGTCCACTACTTCCTAACCCACTCACCTCATGAAGCTAGAAAACGCCATCCGCGCCCTCGCAGGCACCTTCGTCCTCACCAGCGTCGCCCTCGCCCATTGGATTCATCCGAATTGGATCTGGCTCGCGGTCTTCGTTGGTGCCAATCTACTGCAATCCGCCTTTACTGGATTCTGCCCCGCCGAAACCATCCTGACCAAACTCGGCGTCGGCGGCAAATGCTGCAATAAGTGATCTCGCCGCAACTCCCCATCCCTCGCTCTCATGAAGCACCTCCTCCCGTTCCTCATCCTGCTCACCGCATGCGGTAAACACGAGGTCAAAACCACCTCAACGCCGGACAACCGCCCCACCGTCAAGGTGCAGACCCAGAAGGTCGCCACCAAGACCATGCAGGCTTTCGAAGACGTCGTCGGCACCGTGAGATCCCGTCAGCGAGCCCAGGTAGAAGCGAAGGTGAGTGGTCGCATTCTCGACTATCTTGCAACGCCAGGCCAAGTCGTGAAGAAGGGCGATCTCTTAGCCCGCCTCGACGTGCAGGAAATTGACGCCAAAGTAGCCCAGGCGAAGGCCAGTCTCGATCAGGCGAAGAAAGAAATGGAACGCTACACACAGTTGCTGGCCGCCAGTGCCGCGACCAAGCAAGAATTCGACAACGCAGAGGCCCGACTCAAGATCGCCACCGCAGCAGTCAGCGAAGCCGAAACCATGCTCAGCTACGCCAGCGTCACCGTCCCGTTTGACGGTGTGATCACACGAAAGTTGGCAGAGGTCGGTGATCTCGCCATGCCAGGGAAGCCGCTGGTTGAAATCGAAGCACCTACCAATCTGCGCTTTGAAGCAGACCTCCCCGAAGCCATCCTAGAGCGCATCAAATTGGGCGCAAAGATGAAGGTGAAGATTGCCTCGATCAGCGCGCCGCTGGAGGGCACCGTCAGCGAAATCGCCCCCATCGCGGACGCGGTAAGCCGGACCTTCCAGGTAAAATTTGATCTCCCTCAAACGGAAGGCCTTCGCACCGGACAATTTGGCCGAGTCTCGGTCCCTGTCGCAGACGCCCAGTCCCTCACCGTGCCAAATGCCGCCGTCATCAAGCGCGGGCAAATGGAGATCGTCTTCGTAGCGGCTTCAGACCACGCTCAACTTCGTCTGGTAAAGACTGGTAAAATGGTGGGCGGCGATACCGAGATCCTCTCCGGGCTCGAAGAAGGAGAAGCCGTCATCATCAATGGCATCACCCGCCTCGAAGATGGCCAACCCGTGACCATCCAACCATGAGCACCCCCGAAAACTCATCCACGCACTCTCTCGGCATCGCTGGCAAAATCGCAGCTGCCTTCATCGATTCAAAGCTCACGCCGCTGATCATCATCGCTGCCGTTTTGCTCGGAGCAGCTGCGATCGTTCTGCTGCCACGTGAAGAAGAACCGCAGATCAAAGTGCCCATGATCGACGTCATGGTGTCGATGCCCGGTTCCAGCGCCAAAGAGGTGGAAGAGCGCGCCACGCGGCCGATGGAAAAACTGCTCTGGGAAATCTCCGGTGTCGAGTACCTCTACAGCACCTCCCGCGATAGCGAGAGCCTTGTCATTGTGCGGTTCAAGGTCGGCGAAGATCCCGAACGCAGTCTCGTCAAACTCACTGAGAAGTTGCGCTCGAATTTTGATCGCATCCCCATGGGCGTCACCGCACCGCTGATCAAGCCAAAGTCCATCGACGACGTTCCCATCCTCGCTCTGACCTTTCACAGCAGCCGTTATGATCACCTCACTCTTCGGCGTCTAGCCGCCCAGGTGGATGAGACCCTGAAGCAAGTCCCCCTCGTCGCCGAGACCACCCTCATCGGTGGTGCGCGTCGTGCGGTGCGTGTGCAATTGGACCCCGTCCGTCTTGCCGCTCGCAATCTCAGTCCCGTTGGCCTCATCCCCATGCTGCAGCAGGCAAACCGGCAATTTCGCGCTGGCGGCCTCACCACAGGCAACAGCGAAATCTTGATCGAAACGGGTGCCTTCCTCAAAACCGTCGATGATGTCGGGAATGTCGTCGTCGGTGTCTTCAGTGGTCGCCCTGTCTATCTTCGCGAAGTCGCAGACATCATTGATGGTGCGGCGGAACCCACAGACTACGTCTTCTACGGCGATGCCAATCACCAGGACGAGCCCGCCGTGACCCTCAGCATCGCCAAACGCCCAGGTGCCAATGCCATCTCCGTGGCGGACGAGGTGCTGCGCAAATTGGACACATTGAAGGGTAGCGTCATTCCAGCCGACGTTACCGTCAGCATCACACGACACTATGGCGAGACAGCCTCCGAGAAGTCCAACGAACTGCTCCTCCACATGGGAATCGCAGTCTTTAGCGTCGCGATCCTGATCTGGTTCACCC
The DNA here is from genome assembly GCA_964496625.1 of uncultured Verrucomicrobiaceae bacterium. GTDB lineage: Bacteria > Verrucomicrobiota > Verrucomicrobiia > Verrucomicrobiales > Verrucomicrobiaceae > JACKQF01. The sequence continues at coordinate 3,691 of CAZCAL010000413.1, forward strand.
TTGGGTGGAGAGAATCCGGCATCGTCGCCGTCGCCATTCCAGCGACGCTGGCGCTGACCTTGCTAGTTTTTTACCTGTATGGATTCACCCTGAATCGCATCACGCTCTTCGCCTTGATCTTCAGCATCGGGATCCTCGTGGATGATGCCATCGTCGTCGTCGAAAACATCGTCCGCCACTTCCATCTACCGCACAACAAAGGTCGCAGTTGGTCCACCATCGCCGTTGAAGCCGTCGGGGAAGTCGGCAATCCCACCATCCTCGCTACATTCGCCGTCATCGCTGCGGTGCTGCCGATGGCATTTGTCGGTGGGCTCATGGGACCTTACATGCGCCCCATCCCGATCGGGGCCAGTGCAGCGATGTTTTGGTCGCTCCTGATCGCCTTCATCGTCACTCCCTGGGCCTCCATTCGCATCCTCAGATGGGGCAGCAAATACTCCAAGCTCACCGAGGGCACGCCCATCGTCGGGGATCACCACCACCTTTCCTCAGAACACGCCGAAGATTTTTTCACCAAGCTGTATCGGCGAGTCATGGGCCCCTTGATTCACTCCACCCTTTGGCGTTGGGTTTTCCTCATCGGCATCACCGCACTGTTGCTGGGCTCCATGGCGACCGTCGGTGTCGGGTGGGTGAAGGTGAAGATGCTACCTTTTGACAACAAGAGCGAATTCCAGGTCATCCTCAACATGCCGGAAGGCAGCTCCTTGGAGCAGACGGCATCCGTCGCCCGAGAAATGGCTGCTGCCGTCCGCGTGGAGCCAGAGGTTACCAACTATCAGATCTACACAGGGACTGCGTCTCCCTACAATTTCAACGGCCTCGTCCGG
>CAZCAL010000414.1:0-1615 GCA_964496625.1 uncultured Verrucomicrobiaceae bacterium
TCGTTATCATCGGAGGCATCTACCACATGTGCGCGCAATGCATGCTGGCGATCGATCAATACCGCGCCGATGCCCGCAATCCGTATGTCTATTCCCACACGACCACAAACCTCATCAATCTGGTAGATACCGTTCGTGAGTTGGTCACCCTAGACCCGCTGCATAGCAAGGTGCAGGTCATCAGCAGAGATCAGGGATGGCCCCTCCCGTGGTACTTCCGCAACTTGAAGAATGTGGGCTACCAGGCCAATGTTCCTGCCACCCTGGATGCACCAATCATCATCTTTGACAGCGACCAAAAACCTGACTTGGACCGCTTACTTTTCGGGAAAATGTATCAGGAGACTGGCCCCTACGGTCTGCGTCCGCTACTCTTCTTGAACATGTTGGTAGAAGACTCCCTCTGGAAGCGCCACATGGAAAAGCACACGGCTGAAAGCAGCAAATAATCTCATCGTGTCCGCCTCACCGCTTTTGCATCGATTTAAGCATGACGCGATGGCCACGTCCTTCGAGATCGTGATCAGCGCCCACGATGCAGATCAACTCTACGCCGGCCAAGCTGCCCATGCGCTCTTCGCAGAGATTGACCGTCTCGAAGACGAACTCAGCCGCTTCCGCGCTGGGAGCGATATTTTTCACCTGTCCCAGTTAAAAGCTGGCGACTCCGCCAACGTTGGCTTGGCGACATGGGATTGCCTGACTCTCGCGAAATCAGTATACGAGGAAACTGACCGTGCCTTTGATATCACCATCGGCCCTTTGATGGGCCTTTGGAGGACGCCAGGTGGCGACCCTCGGCAACCGCCAGCAGATGAACTCGCCTACGCACACACCATCGTCGGCAGCCATCTCTTCACCCTCGATGAAGATGGGCTGGAAGTCACGGTTCACGCCTCGCCCATGGTCTTTGATCTCGGCGCAATCGGCAAAGGTTACGCTCTCGACATGTGCGCCGATCTTCTTCGGGAATGGAGCATCAGCAACGCGCTGCTTAACGCTGGCGATAGCACGGTTTTGGCCTTGGGGAACGAGAGCACCGGCTCGACAGGATGGAGCGTCACCATCGGCCCAGATGACAACAAGCGGACCCTGCAACTTCAGGATCTGGCAGTGAGCGGCAGCGGCTTCGCGGTGCAAGGTGCCCACATCATGAATCCTCGAACCCTGGAACCAGTCACCATCAAGCCACAGCGCAGCTACGCCATCGCCCCCAGTGCCGCAATGTCCGACGCACTTTCCACTGCCTTCATGGTAATGGAGGAGGAGGAAATCGCAAAATTTTGTGACAGGATAGGCCAAATCCAGGCACTCTCCCTGTAAGGCTAACGACAACTGGAAAAAATCATGCGTTCAATGAACAAAGACCGCTACTTCCAACGTCTCTTTCTGTTCCAAATTTTCCCCGTCTGATCGTCTCTAATCTGTGTCCTTTCTCACCCCCATTCTGCTGGCAGGCGCTGCGGCCTTTTTGATCCCGCTGCTGATTCACCTGCTGAATCGCCGCAGGGTGCTGCATGTCCGCTGGGGAGCGATGCACTTGCTGCATGAAGTTCTGCGCCAGAGACGCCGCAGGATGCAGTCCAACGTCAACGCGGCAGGCGGTAGAGTGAAG
>CAZCAL010000414.1:1625-4068 GCA_964496625.1 uncultured Verrucomicrobiaceae bacterium
ACTGCTGGCCGTACGCATCGCCATTCCCATCGGTCTCGCCCTCTGTCTAGCCCGTCCGGTCCTTGATAAGTTGGGTTCACTCATCGGTCTGGGCAAAAGCTCCCTCGTCACGCTGCTTGACGATAGCTTTTCCACACGCGCCCCGGCCAGCGCTGGAAATACTGTCTCTGATCAAGCCCATGAGATCATCCAGCGCATGGATCAAGCGCTGCCGCGCGGCTCGGATGCGCAGGTAGTGCTCGCTGGTGGCACTCCCCATCCCTTGTTCGATGCAGCCACCACGCAGCTGGATCTGATCCCTCCCGCACTCGCGGACACACCCAGCGCCGCAGGCCCGGTGCAGATCAATGATGCGATCCAGACTGCCGGCGCTGCGCTGCAAAAATCCAACAATGCCGCCCGCGAACTAGCCATCATCAGCGACTTCCAGAGCAGTGATTGGAAGACCGTTGCAGACGGTGCCTCCCTCCCGGCCCTCGAAGCGCTTTCGGCGCTGGAACATCCCCCCCAAGTCACCTTTTACAGAATCGCTGGGGATTTAGCCGAGAATCTCTCCATCGTTTCTGCAGAGCTTTCCGCAATGGTCGTCGCCGTCGATCAACCGGTCGGCCTGCGAGTCAGAGTACAGAACCATGGAAAACGCCCTTGGCAGGACGTCGCGCTCCATCTTGAGGCAGATTCTGGCCGCATCCGCACTGCCCGCATCTCCGTCCCTGCGAACGGTGAAGCTTCACTCTCCTTCACCCATGCCTTTGATACCACGGGCGACCACGCGCTTTCGGTCCGACTGGAGGGCGATTCCTTCCCTGACGATAATGCCTTCCACGCCATCGTCCAGGTGCGCGATCAGATTCGGGTCCTTTTGATTGATGGCGATCCTCACACGGAGCCCCTCACCGGTCCTCTGGACTTTTTTGAGCTCGCGCTAATGCCCAATCAAAACGCGGCGGCAACGTTGCGCGATCTCATCCATACAACAAAAGTGGATGCGCGCCGCTTTCGTGGCGATGATTTGCGCGGCAAGCAGGTGGTTGTTTTGGGAAATGTGGATCGCCCCTCAGGCACCCAACTGAAGGAGTTGGAGACCTTCGTCAAAGCAGGCGGTGGCCTGATGATCTTCCCCGGCCCCAAGGCAGATCCAACCACATACGACCGTGAATTCTATAAAAACGGCCAAGGATTGTTTCCATGCCCCGTGAAAGGTCAGACTCATGTCGATAGCATCGATCTTCCCGCACGCCTGCAACTTCAGAGGTTCACCCACCCGGCCCTCACCTATTTCAATGATCCCCGCGCAGGACGGCTCGGTGACGCGGAGATCAATCATTGGTGGATTCTTGCCCCTGAAGGCAATCAATCCAGCACCTTTCTCAGTCTCGACCGAGGCCTGCCTGTGCTCGTTGAGCGCGCCTTCGAACGCGGCCTTGTGATCGCGTGCGCAACCTCCGCAGACCCCACCTGGAACAACTTGGCCCTCCAGCCTTGGTTCGTGCCCTTGATGCAGAGGATGATGATCCACCTCGCCACGCGCAGCACCACATCCGCATGGCATCTAGTGGGCAAATCCACTCGGATCTCCCTCCCCAGTGATCAGGCAGGCAAGGCGTTCACTCTCACTGATCCACTCGGGAAACAGACTGAACTCAAGAGCCAAGGAGAAAAGGACGACGCTTTCATTGAGATCCCGACGACAAACACGCCAGGTATCTTCCAACTGATCCCAGGCGCACCCCCTGCAGATGGATCACCCACCCCACAGGCTGATCCAACGACTGTGCGCCGCCTTGCCTTCAATGTCGATAGCGCCGAGTCGGATCTCACGCTTCTTCCCGCCGCTGATGTTGAGAAAATTGCAACGCGGTTTGGGGCAGGTTTTGCCGAAGATTTTGACTCCTACACCAAACTGGATCGCACCCGTCGCGTGGGTTCCGAGGTGTGGCAACCCTTTTTGCTAGCCTTAATCGACATGCTATTTTTTGAAGTTCTCCTCCAACAGCGAATCTCTCGCGGCTAGTCCACCTTTTTGCCCACCTTGAACACCACGACCACCACCCTCCGCTTTGCTGGCGACTGGCCTACCCTGCCAGTTATCGGTCTTGCCGTGGCGCTCTCGCTGCTGATGTGGTGGCTCTATGGGCGTGAAAAACGCAATCGGGATGGGTTTCTCGCTGGTATCCCTGCGATCCTGCGTGCCCTCGCCATCTTTATTCTCGTCATTGCCCTGGCTGGTCCAGTGCTTCGTCATGTCACCACGATCCGCCAGTTGGGAAGAGTCGTCATCGCCGTCGATGCCTCAGGCTCAATGAAGCTCACGGACGAATCAACCGAGGCAGGAACCTACGGAAAAGGAAAGACCTCACAAGTCTCACGCTTCCAACGCGCCCAAGATTTGCTCTTCAAGGGTGTGGATCCGCTCATCTCCACGCTAACCAAAAGCCACGAC
>CAZCAL010000414.1:4078-4519 GCA_964496625.1 uncultured Verrucomicrobiaceae bacterium
CACTGCGTGGGCCGACGGTAAATCGTCTCTGGTGGAGGAGACAGGAAGGCAGAGACACCTCCGGCCCGATGCCAGGGGCACTTCAGGTCGCCGCTGATGCCACCAGCACAAATTTGGACACCCCGCTCCGAGAGGCACTGGAACCTTTGACACCCGGAACAGCCGTCATTTTACTCTCAGACGGGCACCACAATGCGGCAGGGTCTCCAGAAGATCTCGCCACCAACCTCGGCAAGCGTGGCACCCCCATCTTTACGGTCGGCTTTGGCACCGAAATCCCACCACCCGACCTCTCCCTCGTCGCGACGGAACTGCCTGAATCGGTCTTTAGCGAAGAACTGCTGAGGGGACGCATCGTCATCCGTGACTCCATGCCCGCAGGACTGCCCAGCACCGTGAGACTGGATGCCGAGGGTAGAACTCTCTGGGAGCAATCTTTTA
>CAZCAL010000415.1:0-3606 GCA_964496625.1 uncultured Verrucomicrobiaceae bacterium
TGAGCCACTCATAGAGGGGGCGGTGGTGCTCAAACTCCAAGGTGCAGAGGCTGTGGGTGATGCCTTCCAGGGCGTCGCTCAAGGGGTGAGCGTAGTCATACATGGGGTAGAGGCACCAGGCATCGCCAGTGCGGTGATGATGGGCGTGAAGGATGCGGTAGAGGATGGGGTCCCGCATGTTCATGTTCGGGCTGGCCATGTCGATCTTCGCGCGCAGGACACGTTCGCCCTCCTTGAAATCGCCCGCTCTCATGCGGCGGAAGATTTCTAGATTTTCGGCACTGGATCGATCTCGGAAAGGGCTGTTGGTGCCAGGGGCGGTGAGAGTGCCACGGGTTGCGCGGATTTCATCGACGGTCTGTTCATCGACGTAGGCGAGACCTTTGCCGATGAGTTGTTCTGCAAAGGTGTAGAGCTTTTCGAAGTAATCGCTGGCAAAATAGAGATGGTCTCCCCAGTCAAAGCCGAGCCAGCGGACATCATCCTGGATGCTCTCGACATACTCGACTTCTTCCTTGGTGGGATTGGTATCGTCAAAACGGAGGTGGCAGCGCGACTTTGGGCCATGCTCCAGAGCGAGGCCGAAGTTTAAGCAGATGCTTTTGGCATGACCAATGTGCAGGTAACCATTGGGCTCTGGCGGGAACCGGGTGATGACCCAGCCGTCATTGCGGCCAGCGGCAAGATCGTCGGCGATCATGTCACGGATGAAGTCACTGGGGGCAGGGGCGGATGGAACGGGGTCTGACATGGTAAAAGCGGCGGTGAAAATCACCGGGAGTTGCGGCCTCGTCAATGGGGAGTGGGGGCGGGGGTGTAATTAGTGCTTGGGGTGGGGAACGCTAAGCACTTAGCTCCAAATCCCCCGCACTCAGGATTCAGAAGAAATTTTCCCTTTCTGAACGGTGGCTTCAAGGTTACGGTAAGCCATGGTTTCTTCATCAGCTGAATCTCGCTACAACACCTATGCTTCCATCATTGCCCCGGCCGCCGCTGGTTGTGCCTTGGGGATTCTATTTGGTCGTGGCATGGAGCGTAAGACTTCCAACATCATTTCCTTCAGCCTATTGGCTGCTGGCGCTGTGCTGGCTGTTCCGCTGATGTCGGATCTGGTGGATCGTGCGGCGACGAAGCTGGGCTCTGACCGCCGGGGGCGCCGTCGGCTGGAGGGCATCCGAAACGGGGCTGTGCCAGACAGCGATGTGCACGACTTCTTTGTGCTGGACGAGGAGCCTGAGCTGGCGGTCCGCTGAGGGCTGCGGTTAACGGCGCGTTATGCGAGGATCTCGCGAATGGGGGCCTGTTTCTCCACACCCGTCAGGCGGGCGTCGAGCCCCTGGAACTTGTAGCTGAGGCGCTCGTGATCGATGCCGCATTGGTTGAGGATGGTGGCATTGATGTCGTTGAGATGGGCCGGGTCCGTCGCGATGTTGTAGCTGAAGTCGTCTGACTCGCCATAGCTGGTCCCTCCTTTGATGCCGCCACCAGCCATCCACATGCAGAAGTTACGCGGGTGATGATCGCGGCCGTAGTTTGTCTGCGACAGACCGCCCTGTGAATAGACCGTGCGGCCAAATTCACCACCCCAGATGACAAGTGTGCTGTCGAGCAGTCCCCGTTGTTTCAGGTCGGTCAAGAGTCCGCCAATCGGTTGGTCCGTGTCCCGGCATTGCAGGCGGATATCGCTGGGTAGATTCCCATGCTGATCCCAACCGCGGTGCAGGATCTGCACGACTCGCGTGCCCCGTTCGATGAGTCTGCGAGCGAGGATGGCGCTGGCCGCAAAGCTTCCCGGGGTTTGCACCTCTGGTCCGTAAAGATCCAGTGTGGACTGGCTCTCGTGCTTTAGATCCACCAACTCTGGCACGCTGGTTTGCATGCGGAAGGCCATTTCGTACTGCGAGATGCGCGTCTGGATTTCTGGGTCGCCTAGTTTCTCAAAGCGGTGCGCATTCATGGCTGATAAAGTGTCCAACATGGCGCGGCGCTGCTGGCTGGATACGCCGTCTGGGTTCTGGATGTAGAGAACGGGATCACCCACTGCGCGCAATGCGACGCCGCTGTATTTGCCTGGCAAAAAGCCGCTGTTCCACATGCGCGTGAACAGCGCCTGCGCCATTGCCTTGGCACTCCAGCGAGGCGTTAGCACAACAAACGCGGGCAGATCATTGCTTTCGCTACCAAGTCCGTAGCTGAGCCAGGAGCCGAGGCTGGCAAAGCCGGGAACCTCGCGCCCAGTCATCACAAAGGTGCAGGCGGGATCGTGATTGATGGCGTTGGTATGAACGGTCTTAATGAGGCTGATATCGTCCACATGCTTGGCCGTATGAGGTAGGAGCTCGCTGACCCAACGCCCGCATTGACCATGCTGGGAGAACTTAAAGAGGCTGGGTGCCACTGGGAAACGTGCTTGCTTGCTGGTCATGCCCGTTAAGCGCTGCCCACCCTGCACGCTCGGCGGCAGGTCCTTGTCATACCACTGCTGCAACTGCGGTTTGTAGTCCCATGTATCAAGCTGGGAGGGGCCACCATTCATGTGCAGGTAGATGACGGCCTTCGCCTTCGCCGCAAAGTGGGGTAGGCCGGGTAGGGGAGGTTGCACCAGGGATTCGGGTGCTGCGATGGCGCTGCGTCCCATCAGATAAGTGAGGCCCAGGCCCCCGAGGCGCAGGCCGCTGTGGCCAAAAAATTGCCGCCGGGTCCGGATCAGATTGGCTTCGAAAAGAGGGTCCATGGCGTTAGTTGCGGGTAACGGTTTCATCGAGGTTTAGCACCAAGTTGGCGAGGAGCGTCCACGCGGCAGTCTCTGGGGCTGGGGCGAGGTTTTTAGGGGTGGATTCGCCTGTGCTGACGACCCTTTCCGCAGCGCTAGCATCCGCTGCAGCCAGTTTGCGCTGGTTATTAAGTGCTGCGGTAAGGAGCGCGCTTTCTTGCGCGTCGGGTGTGCGGCTGAGCACCGTGCGGAAGAGCCACTGAAGCCTGCCTGCGTCATCCTTGCCCCCCTCTGCGAGCGTGCGTTCGGCCAAGGCGCGGGCTGCTTCGAAGTGCTGCACATCGTTCATGAGTTGAAGCGCCTGCATCGGCGTGTTGCTGCGTTCGCGGCGGGGGCAGGTTTGTTCGCGGTTCGGCGCGTCGAAGTTACTCATGAAGGGCGGGGGTGCGGTGCGCTTTAAGAAGCAGTACAAGCTGCGACGATACAGCGCCGGGCCATGGTCCTGGAGATAGTAGCGGGTATTGCTATCTCCATAACCAACGGGTTCCCAGATATTCGGTGGCTGGTAAGTGCGCGCACCACGTCCGCCTTTTTCCAGATTGATCAGGCCGCTGACGAAGAGGGCGTTGTCACGGATCTGCTCCGCCGCTAGCCGGATGCGCGGGCCACGCGCAAGCAAGCGGTTTTCTGGGTCCAAGCTGAGGAGATTGGAATCTACTACGGCATCCTGACGGAAGGCCTGAGTCATGAGCATCTGCTTCATGAGCGACTTCACTTTCCAACCGGATTTTTGGAAGGTCACAGCCAGCCAATCGAGCAATTCAGGGTGGCTCGGCGGCTCCCCTTGCGAGCCGAAATCGTGGCTGGTCTTGACCAGACCGATGCCGAACACC
>CAZCAL010000415.1:3616-4509 GCA_964496625.1 uncultured Verrucomicrobiaceae bacterium
CCTGCTGCCAAAAACGATTCACGGTGACGCGGGCCGCCACAGGGTTTTCCGGCGATACGAGCCAGTTTGCCAGATCCAACCGAGTCGCACGCCCGGCAGGATCTGTTTTTTTCAGGGCGGGAAAAGAAGCGGGCGTCGCGGGTTCGACTTTATCCCCCAGCTTATTGTACTGACCGCGCATGGCGATGAAGGTATCGCGCGGGGTCTCCTGATCGTTGAAGACCAGGGTGCCAGGAATCGCGTCATCAGCCGCTGCACGATCCACCTGCGCGTTCTCCCAGGCTAGCCGCAGTTGGGCGATCTCTTCATTGGCCGGATACGCCACATGGGCGAGATAGAAATGCAGCAAGGCCTCGCGAGCCTTCGCATCGGTCACCTTGTCTGGAGGAGTCATGAGCGTATTCAAAATCGCTGCCGGGACGCCAGGCGGATTCTTCTTTCCGCTGCTCACCAGTTTCCACCAAGCCGTGAATGAGGCGAACAAATCTGCCGAAGTGCGCATCTGGCTGGTCACGGTGCACAAGTCCCACATCAAAGTTCCGCCGACCTGCTGCACCGCGATGGTGTTGATACGCGATCCTGTCTTCAAACCCAGCGTGGTGGGATCAAAACTCAGCAACGTCCACTCTCCCGGCTTTGGCAGCGGACCGGCGGTGAGGGTGTCGTCCTTGCCGTAAGTCGTGGCATCGAAGACGTGTGCATCGCCCCACGCGATGCGCCGCCCATTAAGTTCGAGACATACTACACCCGGGCTGTTGAGCGGATCGAGCCGCACCCATACGCTGAAACGAGGTGATTGGCCTAGCACGACCGGCTCGAGCACCGGTGTCATGACCTCCTGACTGAACTGACCGTTGCTGAGTTCCAGGACACGACGCCCCGACTTGGCTCCG
>CAZCAL010000416.1:0-4494 GCA_964496625.1 uncultured Verrucomicrobiaceae bacterium
AAAGATTTGGTCTCATCAAATGAGTGGCTATCGCAAGAGACAGAGCCAAACAGCAGTGCTGAAACGGAAAGAGCGGAAAGGACGAGCTTCATCATGAATCGAAGAGAAAGTGGGGGTTCAGAAGGCTCCATCGTAGCCACACAGCCAAGCCACGCAACGATGATTTCAGGAAGACTTTGTTCCGCCACTCCCCACACCTGGGATCACACCACCACACCCAGAGCCTTCAGTACGGCTTCCCCGGCCCGCCGACCGCTCAGCAACGCCCCATTCATCGTCGCGTCTTCGCAGTAGTCACCGCACTGGAAGAGCCCAGGCTCCACAACAGCCGGGAGCGGCCCCGCACCCAAATTCAGCTGTCTATCCTCCGGCATCGCTGCACGCGATTGATAGGTGCGAAGGTGCTTCCAATCTAGAGCCGCAGGACCAAACCAGCGCCCCAAATGCTCCCTCACCACCCGTTCCAGCTCTTCGCTGGATGGAGCACCAATCACCGAGGCCGCGACGAGGTGTTTGCCCTTTGGAGCGTATTCGGGAACTACGCGCGACAGCACACAGGCAGTGTTGATCGGTCCACAACCAGCCCCATCGACATATTGGATGGCCTCGCTTCCAGGCACCTCGTCGGCGGCGTAGTAGAGACATGTTGCAGCCCGACTGCGCACCGATTTTTCAGATCCGCCACGCAATTGCACTGCCGCCACCTGATCCGTCGCAAGCACCACGCACTTGGCCTTGATGATTTCTCCAGACTCCAGGCTCACCTCTCCAGGCCGCACCGATTTGACCATCGTATTCAGTCGCAATGCGCCATCAGGCAGCCCCCGCCCTAATTGATCCGGGATCGCCTGAATCCCCGCAGCAGGCAATGCCACACCGCCGCGCTGTAGCATCGAAAACAGGAATAGGAACATCCGAACGGAGGTCCTCAAATCCGTCTCCAAAAACATGCCACTAAAAAATGGCCGAATCACGTCATTCAAAAATTGATCGGAAATACCAAAGTCCCTGAGATACTCCTCCGTCTGCATCTCCGGCAGCCATCGGGCAATTTCCTTCACGCCCAGTGCCTCTTTGCGCAGCAGCAGCAAATACCAGCGGTCCCGCCACTTCACCAGCCCATCGCGACTGGCGCGGAAGGCATCAATAGGATGGTGAAAAGGATCGGCCACGCGGTGGAACCGCCCCTTCAAAAAGATATCCAACCCGTGATAAAAGCCATGCAGATCCAGTGCATCATAGTCCAGCACGCGTCGCGCCTCTGGATAGGCTGGCACGAATCGGTGAAAACCACGATTCAATTTAAAGCCTTCCATCTCATCCGTTCGGACTCGGCCGCCCACTGCATCTGATGCCTCAATCATTTGAAAAGGCACACCCGCCCTCGCCAGCACACGCCCACAGGCGAGCCCAGCTAGGCCTGCTCCTACGATCACAGTTTCTGCGGCAGTGGACATTTTCCAGTATGAGAACAAACATACATGGACGGGCATGCGCCGAATGCAAGTCGGAGCCTGTCTTTCGACGCAAACGCAGCTTGACCCATCCGTCTTCGCCGCCACTATGGATTGATGATTCACGGATTTGGCACCTTTTTGGCCCGCCCCAACCCCCAGACGACATCGGTCAGGCAGCCTGCAAAATGAGTATGCCTTCCGATCAACTCCGCGTGCTTGTTCTCGGTGCGAATGGCCGACTGGGCCGTGCCTTGACGCGCCTCTATGCCCCCCGCCATCGCGTCACCGGGTGGACACGCCAGCAACTGGACCTGACTGACACCAGCAGCATTCCCGCCCTCCTCAGGGACGCCCAATTTGATCTTCTCATCAATGCCGCAGGTCTCACCTCGGTGGATCAGTGCGAGACCGACACAGAGATCGCCCGACTGACAAACCTCACCGCCCCGCAGCTCATGGCGGAAGCCTGCGCTCAACGCGGTGCCCGGTTTATCCACGTCAGCACCGACTACGTTTTTGCCGGGGACGGGCGCACCCCTCTCACAGAAGCAGATACCCCCGCTCCACTGAACGAATATGGCCGGACAAAACTAGCTGGAGAACAAGCCGTTCTCGCCGCCTGCCCCAGCGCCTTAGTCGCACGGGTCTCCTGGCTATTTGGGCCCGACAAAAAAAGCTTCCCGGATACGGTGATCGAGGATGCACTGCTGAAGCCCGTCGTCCTTGCGGTGAATGATAAGTGGTCCTGCCCCACCTACGCTGACGATCTGGCGAAATGGATCGAGACCCTCTTTGTTCATCACCCTTCCACCAGCGGTGTCATTCATCTTTGCAATAGCGGCTACGCCTCCTGGCAAGAATATGGCCAACGCGCCTTAGAAATCGCCGAAGAACTTGGCCTACCTCTGGTGGCCAAAAAGGTCACCGGCCACAGCATGCACGGTTTTGAGCGATTCAAGGCAATCCGCCCTCCCTTCACAGCTCTCAGCACCAACCGCTTCACCTCCATCACGGGCATCAGCCCTCGTCACTGGGAAGACGCCATCCGGGAGCACCTTGTCCGGCAGTTCGGCCCACCGGATTGATTCCGCTGCAATTTACGCCAAGAGTTCGTGCACGATTCGCGCGTCTGGATTCTCTACCAGACGCATGTCCGTTCCATTGCGCTTGAAGGACAGCTTATTCGCGTCGATCCCGAAGAGGTGCATCAGCGTCGCGTGGTAATCGAAGTGATTGACCACGTTTTCCACCGCGTGATGGCCAAACTCATCCGTCGCCCCGTGGATGTGCCCAGCCTTAAATCCGCCACCCGCGACCCACATCCCGAACCCGTAAGTGTTATGATCCCGTCCCACCTTGGCCCGGTCATTCTTTCCACCTGCGCGATTTTGAATCACCGGCAGCCGGCCCATCTCGCCACCCCAGTGAACAACGGTGGAGTCTAGCAATCCCCTCTGCTTTAAGTCCATCACCAGCGCTGCCGCAGGTTGATCCACATAAAGACAGGCAGCAGGCAGGCTGGTGGCGATGCCAGAGTGATGGTCCCAGGTTTGATTGCCCGTAAACAAGGAGACACAGCGCACCCCACGCTCGACCAATCGGCGTGCGATCAAACAACGTGATCCGAATTCCTTGCACGCTGGATTGTCCAGCCCGTAGAGCCGCTTCGTCGCCTCACTTTCTTCGTCGATATTGAGGGCATCTTTCGCCGCCGATTGCATCCGCGCCGCAAGTTCGAAGCTCTGGATCCGCGCCTCCAGATCCGTCTCGCCCGGCCTCGCCGCAGCGTGCTCTTTGTTCAGCCTCTGCACATAGTCCAGGTAGCGCTCCTGCGCCTCGCCCTGCAGACTCATGGGTGGCTCCAGATTCAAAATACGCGGCTCTTTCGGCCTGATCACGGTGGCCTGATACAGGGATGGCAGCCAGCCGTTGCTAAAATTATCCACACCCAGCACAGGCAACCCACGAGGATCTGTCAGTGCCACATACGCAGGCAGATTTTGGTTCTCCGAGCCTAGGCCATACGTCAGCCAACTCCCCAAGGTCGGCCGACCCGCCAGCGCCGTGCCATTGATCAGCGCGTAGATCGACTGGCCATGATTATTCACCCCCGTGTGCATGGAGCGGATCAGGGTGACATCATCGACGATCTTGGAGAAGTGCGGCAGCAACTCCGAGACATCCATTCCGCATTGCCCATACTTCGCGAATTTCCAGGGGCTGCCCATCATCTCAGGACTCGCCCCTGCGGCATCGTCGTATTTGATGTCGCCAGGGAAGTTCTGCCCATCGCGCTTCGTCAGCTCCGGTTTCGGGTCAAAAAGATCGATATGACTCGGCCCACCCTGCATGAACATGGAGATGATCGCCTTGGCTTTGCCAAATCCAGCGGGCGGCTTCGGCTTCAGATCAAAGTGCTTTGGCACAAGTCTCTCGCTAGTAGCCAGGGCTCCCTGCTCCTGCAGCAGCGAGGCTAAGGCAATCCCTCCGATGCCGTACGCACCTGAGAGAAATTGCCGACGAGACGTCATGTGACCGTTGAGATTCATGCCTTAGACTACGTCCGCAGGCAGCCTGCATTTGTCATCCTTTTTGGGCATTCACCAAGATCAATGCTTTAAAACGCAGCCAGTTCAGCAATGCGGGTTGCGTCTACCGAGAATTAAATTGTGCAAAAAATCAGCGTTTTCACTTGCCATCCCCACTCTAGCTGCTAACGCTCCGCCGCATCAAACCCTTCCTTTATTATGGCCGATAACATCACAGACAAAGTCCGCGACATCATCGTCGAACAACTTGGGGTAAACCCAGAGCAAGTCACCCCTGAAGCTAAGTTCATCGAAGATCTCGGCGCCGATTCACTCGACACCGTGGAGCTCGTGATGGCCTTCGAAGAAGAGTTCAGCATCGACGTCCCAGACGAAGAAGCTGAGAAGCTCCAGTCCGTTGGCGACGTCGTTCGCTACGTCGAAGAAAACGCGGAATAATCCCCGCCGGCACTTCCAATTTCAGATCGGGCTCGGTGACTCACGTCGCC
>CAZCAL010000417.1:0-4479 GCA_964496625.1 uncultured Verrucomicrobiaceae bacterium
GCATCTGCTGCGGAAGTCGCTGCGACTGAATCTGGCATCAAAGTCACGGCGGGAAGTTTGGGGGACTTCATCCTGACTTATCCAGAATTTGATCCGGCCCATAGCCAGATCGAGGTGAAGGCCACAGGCGCAACCGCAAAGCTACGCTATGATGGCGGGGCGGAGTGTGAGATCTCAATTGCAGGTGGGGATATCGATCTGGTTTTTAAAGGCGTCCCAGGTGATGTGAAATCGTGGAAGATGTCCATGCTCATCGACATCGGCTTTGCCAAAGGCGGATCATGGAAGGTGGGCGAAACGCAGGGCGTGTTTCCGGCGGAAAAGGCGTCGCCGCCACAGATTGCCGGCCTCAATGCTACCAGCTTCGTTTTGAAGAACGCACAGGGGCAGGCTCTGTCAGTCGCCACTCCAGAGTTTGCCTTCCAACAGCTCACGGACAATCGCGAATGGAATTGGGCAATCTACAACTGGCAGTTCTTTGTGCCCTTCAGTGCGGATCGAACGGCCGCAAAGGTGCGCATTGCGACGGATCTGAACGCCTCCGCCAAACTCATCGATGCGTTTGGTCAGAGTCTCAAAGACTCGTTCCCGAACAAGCTGAGGAGTCTCGAAGAGTTGAAGGACGACGTCACGAAAGACGAGGCCTACTACTCAGGAATCTCCACCCCATCCCTTGACCGATTTGGCGGACTGCCGGGGAGCGGCACATCCTTGGGGCTGCAAAAGACGGGCTTCTTTCGTCTGGAGCAGAAGAACGATAAGTGGTGGCTTGTTGATCCTGAAGGAAACGCATTCTTCCACCTCGGTGTCTGCGGCTTTGCGCCCAGCGACGACTACACCTATGTCAAAGGGCGCGAGGACATTTATGAGTGGTTGCCCAAGGCAGACGCAGAATTTGCCAGCGCCTTCAGAGCTGGCGATGGTGATACCAATTTCTCCTTTTACCTTGCCAATGTGATCCGCAAGTATGGTCGTGCTTACGACTACGAGTCCCATGCCGCCCGAATGATCGACCGCTTGCGTAAATGGGGATTCAATTCCATCGGGGCCTTTAGTCCGGCACCGACCCAAGCGGTGGCCAAGGCAAATTTTCCGTATGTGGCGCATCTGCCCATCAATGAGTGGGAAGGTGTGGCGCGCATCCCCGGTGCGCATGAAGTTTGGGATCCGTTTGATCCGGCTACCGAACAAAAGATCGCTGAGCGCTTGGCTGCCGAACTGCCGCAGCGTGCAGACGATCCTTTGCTGATTGGCTGGTTCATCGTGAATGAACCCCGTTACGACCAGCTTCCGCAGGTGATTCCCTCGCTGGACGGGACGCACGCCTGCAAGCGACGCTTCATCGCTGCCTTGAAGGCCAAATACGGAACCGTGGAGGTATTCAATACAGTCTGGCAGACCAAGGTTAACACCTTTGAGGCACTGATCGATATGGGGATGGCCGTGACCACCGATCTCGCCAAGGCTGATGTGAAGGACTTTGTGGGTTTGTTCCTTGAGACGTATTTCGCGCAGATCGAAAAGTATTTTCGCCTGCATGATCCCCATCACTTGCTCCTCGGCAGTCGCCTCCAGCCCATCACCATCGACGACGAACCGTTGTGTCGGATCATGGGCCGCCATGTGGATGTGATGTCCTACAACTACTACACCTTTGGCGTCGATACAGATGCGCTGAAGCGTTTCCACAAGTGGTCGGGCGGGAAGCCAATGATGCTCAGCGAGTTCTTCTGGTCCTCGCCCAAGGACAGTGGTCTCATTGGTGGTCGAGAAGTCAGCAGCCAACAAGAGCGCGGTTTAGCCTATCGGAATTATGTTGAACAAAGCGCTGCTCTAGGCTTCGTCGTCGGCATCGAGTGGTTCACTCTCATCGATCAGGCTACCACCGGTCGGTGGTTCAGCAAATACAACGGTGAAAGCTACAACACGGGCTTGGTCAGCGTCGCCGACCGACCCTGGAAAGAGATGCTATCCGAAATGATGAAGACCAATCACAGCATCTACGAATTGTTGCTCGGTAAACGCCCGCCCTTTGGATGGGACGATGAACGGTTCAGGGTCAAGGCGAGGTGATGATCAGATGGAGATCTTCGATCAATGAGGCGGAGAAGGAGGAGATCAAAAAGACAAGCGTTCGTTGACGGGCTCGAACTCAATGTTATTGACGTACATGACGTACTTGCCACAGCGGGAGCTAATAAGAGTATCCATCGGTGTGGTCTCCTGGGGATTGGCGGATGATATGATGGCAGTCGAGGCGAGACACGGAGGATTGAAACGGAACCCTTCGAATCAAGGCGCTCTCCTTCCAGGATCTCTTTGACCATTAAACAGTTCCAATTTTTTCGAATATGAATATTGATGTCAGATTGATTGCTCGTGACATAGCTATGGTAGCGGCGTGCCTGGGCTTGAGCTTGGGGTTCTCTAGTTGCAAAAAGCGCGAAGATCCGAAGACCGTGGCCCCTCAAACCAGTGAGCCTGCGAAACGAAAAGCCTCGCCATCCGAGATTGAGCGTCTAGCCGCTATCAAGAGGATGCTTGAACTGCGGGATACGCTGAAGCGTGGAGAGAAAGACCCGATGAAGTGGCCGATCTTGATCTATACTGATAAGAACCACCGTCCGATACCGCAGGTAGCTGAGGCCGGTCCGCGAGGTCGGCGTTCTCGTCCTTTGACGCTGCCCATTGCCCTCACTCCAGGAGAACCGCAGGGTTATTCTCCTTATCACTATCAGGTGATCGATGGTCAGCCAGTGCCTCAGGCTCTGCCCGCTGGGAGCTCTGGCAGCCAAGGCATCGGCTCTGACGGTGCCCGGCAGCAGTATGATGCTGAGTCGGGTGATACCACGACGTGGACCGCTCAGGGGGAGACCATTGTCGAACACTCGGATGGGTCCTATGATTACCACCTGAGCAACGGCTTTGACGGGCACGTGAATCCAAAAGGCAGCGGCGATACTGCGGGTTCTGTCACGGATGGCAATGGGCAAACCACTTCATTCAATGAGAACGGCGAATCCATGTCAGGTCCGTCCAATGACAATGGCGGTCCTGGAAATCAGAATGGTGCAGGCCCAAGCAATGACAACGGAGGAGGCGCACAGCCAAGCAATGGAAACCAGAATGGCGGTGGGCCGAGCAATGACAATGGAGGAGGCGCGCAGCCAAGCAATGGGAACCAGAATGGCGGTGGGCCGAGCAATGACAATGGAGGAGGCGCGCAGCCAAGCAATGGAAATCAGAATGGTGGTAGTCCAAGCAATGATAACGGAGGAGGCGCACAGCCGAGCAACGGAAACCAGAATGGTGGTGGAAAAGGCAATCAAAATGGGCAGGGGGCCAAGCCGTCCAATTCCAACGGCAATGGGCCGGCTGGGGGTGGCGGAAGTGCGGGCAAAGGGGCAGGGAGTGCGGGTGGTGGAAACCGCCCCCCAGGCGGTAGTGGCTCCCCTGCTGCGGGCATCGGCGAACCCCATTACTTAACGGGAGATGGCACGGGCTATTCTTCGCAGGCAGTGGGAGAATTTGTTCTGGTGGAAAAAAGTGGTGGTCAGTACATTCAGACCAGGACGCAGCCATGGAAGAGTAGTCAACGAGCGAGCGCAATCTCTGCCATGGCCTTTCAGGTGGGGAATAATAGGGTTGAAGTGCGGCTTGACGGCACCGTGCTCATTGACGGACATGAGGCTCCAGCGGGAGCCATGGTGCAGGGAGATCTGGCCAATGGCGGGGCGATCGGTCTTTGGCGTCGTGTCGAGGCGTTGGTCGGCGTGGTAGTGGTGTGGCCGGACTTTTCCATCTGCTGGATCACCCCTCGTGATGGTTGGCTGGATTTTACTCTGCTATTGGCGGACGAAGACGCCGGGCAGCGTGGACTGCTGGGCAACAATGATGGTGATCCGAATAACGATCTAGTCGCTCGCGATGGAGCTACGGCCTCGGTATTGAATGATGCAGAAGTCGCCACCTTTGTCCAAAGCTGGCGAGTGACCGCCGAGGAATCGCTCTTCACGTACAAGCCCGGGGAGTCGACCAAGACCTACACGATGTTAGACTTTCCAAAAGACACATCGCCCGCAGAGATCACACCAGAGATTGAGGCTGCCTGTGCCCATCTGCCGGAAGGGCCACTGCGGTTGTTTGCGCAGTTGGATTTGGCTCTGACCGGTTACAAGGGATTCCTGGCTTCGTATGCGGATCACCACCGACGTCGGATGGGCTTGGCTGCTCTCAATCCACAAGATGGGTCCGCCGGGAAGCTCGGTCGTCCGAAGATGACGATCAGCCAAGCCGGCGGGACGTTGAGCGCGACGGAGCGTGAGAAGGCGGCAGCGCTGGAGTCCAATGCGGCCCTGGATGAGACGCTGCGGGCGGGCGAGAGCAAACTTTACCGGCTGGACGTGCCCGCAAATCAGGCGGAGGCCTTCGGGGTGCTGTCAGAGGAATTGGACCTCATTCACTACAAGGATGGAATGG
>CAZCAL010000418.1:0-1739 GCA_964496625.1 uncultured Verrucomicrobiaceae bacterium
GAGCTTGGCCTGAACTTCTGGGGCTTTGATCAGCTTCTCCAGTTCGTCAAAGCGGTTCATCATCGTGAGTGATGTGAGGTAATTTTGCAGGATGGGCAGGTATTCCTTCGCTTGGTCTGGCGTGAGCATGGAGACGACTTGGCCGAACTGCCTTTCCTCCACCAGCCAGCGGATGAAGGGGCTGAGATCTTCTTTTTTAGCTTCGCGAAGATGCTCCGCACCTTCCAGGATGACCTGTGTGATGCGCCTGGGATCTAGCTGCACGCGGCGGCGCAAGGACTGGACGTAATGGGCGGCAGTGGCCTTGGGGTGGCTGGTGAGCAGCGGTATGATGCGACGGGTTTCGTCCGTGGGGAGGATTTCTGGTTGGTTGAGGAACTCAATGGCGCGAAGGGCTGGGGCGTCCTTGCCTCCGGCGATTTCCCAGAGGCTGGCACTGCCTGCGCTGCGTTCGCCTGGGATATTGCTGGAGTATTGGGCCTGGGCGAGTCTGAGAAGACCATCGCGGTCGTCGGGGTGATCTTTGGTGAATTGCTTCAGCGCGGGCAAAAGGTGGTTGTTCTGGTCTTGCTCTCCCCACATTCCTGCGGCTAGTCGGCTGAGCGATTCGGAGGTCCCGCTGCGATTGATGAGTTGCTCAAGGAGGTCAGAGGCTTCTTTGGGGCGATTGAGGTTTTGGAAAGCGCGGACCTTGAGTTGAAGATCTTCGTCGGTGGCTTCTCCTGCTTTTTCGAGCTTTTCAATGAAGTAGAGGGCTTGATCCATCCTTGCTGCCGTGAAGATTTCAGCATTCAGGCGGATGGCCCCGATGTGTTCTGGGGCGATTTGATAAGCCTTTTGGGCATTTTGCAGGGCGTTCATCGCTTGGCCGCCCTCCAGCATCAGGCGAGCCTCCTTGACGAGGCTGTCAGCTTTCCAGTCGTCGTAGTGGTCTTTGAGCGGTTTCGCGTAGTGCCAGGCGGCAGTGATGATGCTGATGGTGGTGACAATCACCAATGAGATGCCGACGGTTCGGGCAGTCTTTGACTGTCGATCCCGATGGGCTTGCGTCGGCGGCACCAGCCATTGCCAGGCAAAAATGAAAGGCCGCCACAGGATGAAGTGCGGGGCCTTGGCATTTGGGTCGATGGTTTGCTTGGTTAGCATGGTGCGTTGGGCCGGGTGAAGGCACCGAGAGATTGGAATTACATTGTAGATGCATCGCTCCCAACGTCACGTTTAAATTTTTTTGCCGAATCCACACACAAAAATCGCGACCGGTGTCGTTGTTGGGGTGGCTCACGCCAGAGATAATGGTTGAATTTTTAATCATCGTCTGTCAAGGGAGACGCCCCGTCCGGCCCCGCCTGTCGGGCAGGATTGTCTCTATCGATCTGCCAACCACTCTTAACCAAAAACCAATCCGAATAAGAAAGCGACATTATGATCCAAGTTCAAAACTTGCGAAAAGAATTCGGCAGCAAGGTAGCCGTCAATGACGTCTCCTTCTCCGTAGAGAAAGGGTAGGTGATCGGGTGCATGGGACCAAACGGAGCCGGGAACTCCACCACGATGCGAATGATCACTGGCTACTTCCGGCCAACTTCGGGTCAAATCACCCTCGCAGGGGTGAATATGCTGGAAGATCCTCAGAAGGGTAAGGAGTCCCTCGGGTATCTGCCAGAAAATGCACCGCTTTATTCAGATATGACAGTGGCCAGCTTTCTAGGCTTTTGCGCAGAACTGCGTGGGATCACAGG
>CAZCAL010000418.1:1749-4468 GCA_964496625.1 uncultured Verrucomicrobiaceae bacterium
CACAGGTGCGGCAAGGTCCAAGGCAGTGGATCGAGTGCTCGACTTGTGCTTCCTGGATAGTGTGCGCAATCAGAGTGTGGATACGCTCTCGAAAGGTTTCCGCCACCGCACCTGCTTTGCCCAGTCGATCATTCACGATCCTGAGGTTTTGATCTTGGATGAACCAACGGATGGTCTTGACCCAAACCAAAAACACGAAGTGCGTGGCATGATCAAGCGCATGGGTCAAAACAAGGCGATCATCTTTTCCACTCACATTCTGGAAGAAGTGGAGGCCGCCTGCTCGCGCGCCATCATCATCGATCGCGGCAAGGTCATCGCAGACGGTACGCCGGACCAGTTGAAGCGCCTCGTGCCGGGCGTGAACACTCTGGATGAAGTCTTCCGCTCCATCACCCGTTCCGACGTGGAAAAATAAGCGGTCACCTAGTTTCCCTCACTCATTCATCCTTTCAGCCTGACTCATCTCACATGAAATTCATCGTCAATTACCTTTCTCAATGGCCCGCGCTCCTGGCCATGCTGGCACTCTTCGTCGGCATCCTCGTCTATGCCTTCCGCGACCGCCACATCCGCTCCATCTTCAAGCGGGAGTTCTTAGCCTACTTTAACTCGCCCGTGCTCTACGTCATCGTGGTGATCTTCCTGCTGACCTCGATGGGATTTGCCTTCCTTTTCGGGGCCTTTTTGGACGGCGACAATGCCTCGCTGACCGGTTCCTTTTTCTTCTGGCATCCATGGATCTACACGGTTCTAGCCCCTGCTGTCGGGATGCGCCTCTGGTCTGAGGAGCACCGCCTCGGCACCGTGGAACTGCTGATGACGATGCCTGTGTCTCCATGGCAGGCCATCGTGGGTAAGTTCCTGGCTGCTGCTGCCGTCTGGTTTATTGGCCTTGCGATGACTGTGTCCATCGTCTTCACCGTCTATTATCTGGGCGACCCTGATACGGGTCCGGTCATCACAGGCTACGTGGCCAGTTATTTGTATGCGCTAGGATGTCTTGCAGTGACTTCGGCGGTTAGCGCCTTCACTCGCAGTCAGGTCGTTTGCTTCATTGTTTCTGTCGCGACCTGCCTCTTGATGCTTCTGATTGGTTACCCGCAGATCGTGGACTTCTTGGTGCGTTCCGCCCCGTCATCCCTTGAAGGCGGTGTTCGTGCGATTGAATACCTCAGCTTCTACACTCACTTCTCCGACATGACGAAGGGCATCTTCGTCTTCAAGGACGTGCTCTACTTCGTGTCCGTGGCCGTTGTCGGCCTGCTCATTACCGATCTAGCCCTTCGCAGTAAGCGTGCCTGAGGCCGCCGTGAACCCTTCTCCAATCTTCAATTCCAAGGAACAAACTCATGAGCGAAAAAACTAGCAGCAACAAAAGTGGCAGCAGTAACGCCAAAGAATCTACGGCGGGGATCACCGCCATCGTCGTCATCGCCATCATTGTGGTGTTGAATTATCTGGTCGGTGGCGTCGGCGTCGGCAACTTCCGACTCGATCTCACCGAAAACAAGGTCTATACGCTGTCGGAAGGCACGGAAAAGATCCTTGCTCGCGTTTCGGCGGATAAACCAGTAACGATCCGCTTTTATGAAACGACGGATGATCGTATCATGCCGTCCTTCATGAAGCCGTTTGCCCGCACGGTCGAAGATCTCCTTCTCGAGTTCGAAAAAGCCGCCGGCAGCGAGAAGGTCACGATGGAGAAGTACTTCCCAAATCCGAACACGGATGACGAAGACAAAGCCCGCGAAGATGAGCTGCAAGGCCGTCAGGTGAACCAAGAAGGCGACAACGTCTATTTGGGCTTTACCGTCCAGTGCGGAGCCAAAAAGGAAGTGGTTCCCTTCATCCTGCCAAACGAAGAGACCCAACTCGAGTACTACGTGGCTCGTGCCATCAATAAGGTGATCGCCACCAATACCACCGTCATCGGTGTCATGAGCCAAATCCCCGTCCAGGGCTCTCCCATGTATCCGTATCAGCGCCAGCAGGGGCAGGAACCATGGCAGATCGTCCAACAACTCCGCCGCGACTACGAGGTGCGTGAGGTGGCAATGACATCAGAGAAGATCGACAGTGATGTCACTGTCTTGTTGGTCATCCATCCAGGTGACATCACCGAAAAGGCCGAGTTTGCGATTGATCAATACCTTCTAAAAGGCGGCAAAGTGCTGGCCTTTGTCGATCCGCAGTGCTGGGTAGCGCAGGCTTACAATGGTCGGCCAAACCCTATGACTGGACAGTCGAGCTTCGTCGCTCAAAGTTCCGATCTGCCCAACCTGCTGAAGGCCTGGGGCATTGGCTACAAAAAAGACATGGTGGTGGTTGATATGAACTATCGCGATGCTTTGGAAGGCCGGGTGAACCCGACGGCGTTGCTGCTTCGCGGCGATGCCATCGGTAAAGACCGCGTCACGGAAGGCCTACCTGCGATCAAGATGGCGTCCGCTGGTGCACTCTCGGTGGCAAAAATCGAAGGCATCGATTCGAAGGTGCTCTTGGAGTCTTCCGAAGCCTCCGACATGATCGATAGCCCAACGGCCGAAAGCCTCCGCAACACGCCGTTGGCGAAGTTCAACAACAGTGGCCGCAAAAAGGTGCTCGGTGTCCGTCTGACGGGTAAATTTGCCACCGCCTTCCCGAACGGTGCCCCCAAAGATCCCGCCCCACCAGCTGGCGCACCAAAGCCTGAAGGCGGTGGTGCCCAAACTGAAGC
>CAZCAL010000419.1:0-4454 GCA_964496625.1 uncultured Verrucomicrobiaceae bacterium
GGCCGGAGCGTTTTATGGACTGGATGGAAGAGAGTGGCTTTATTGAGCCGAAGGAGAAGTAGCCTTACTTGCCGCTTTCGGGTGTGACGACGTCCCGCAGTTGGATCTGTTTTGGCTCCAGCTTCAGGGCATCGCCAGTCTTCGTCAGGTAGGTCCAGGCGGGTTTGTCATCCGTGTAGATGACGAGGCGAGTGCGCTCCGCAGCCATGGCGGCCGCCTGGGGGATGTCCAGGTAACGGAGGACGTTCAAGTAGGCGGGACCATTTGGGTAGTGGGACACGGGCATGTCATGCAGATCCAGGCGGGAGATCTGGTCTTCAAAGAGGGATGCATAAAGGGTGTTCACGGCTTGGTCGCGATGCCCGGTGAGCCAGAGTTTGGTCTTCTCAAACCCCGGGAGGAGGCGAATGCCCTGCACGGTGCGGCGGATGTCCCAGACTTGGCTGCTCTCCAGCGTTTGGCCGGTGAGGTAAAAGCGGCGCAGGCGCTGTGTCTGTGCCTTTTCGCTGCCTTCCCAGGCGGTGGGGCCGATGCCACGAGGGCAAACATAAGCCATGCCCCACTTGAAATTCTGAAACATGGCCAGCTCGTCTTTGAAACCTTGCTCGTTGTCTTTGATGGAGGGGAAGGTCTCGATGAGCTTTTTGAAGTGTGAGTAATAGGTCTCGCAGAATTGGGTCCAGCCATCGGCATCCAGGACATTCAGCGCGACGAGATCCAGGTCCTCAAACCGCAGCCCGTCCTGGTGCGCGATGTAGAGCCGCACGCGGAAGGCGTTGTCAGTCTCGATGTCATAGGCCGTCATGCGGATGCCATCGCGGGCGCTGGAATTTTCTTTGGTGACGGTGACAGCACCTGCGGCGGCGGGCCAAGCGCGGAAGACTTTGCTGCTGAGCGCAGACATCAAAGCATCGCGCTGCGGTGCCCATGCTGCGGCGTCTGCGGGTGGTTCTGGCGTTTTCGCCTGGGGGACGAAGGTGGTGTCGATGCTGGTGTTTTTTTCGTCCTTCGGTAGGGTGGTGAAGACGCGCAGGCTTTGTGGATCGAGACATTTTTTGGCAGCTTCATCGGTGGTGACCATGCGGTCCGCGCCTTTGAGATAGCGCTCGAACCAATGGAAGGCTCCGGTATTGAGAGGTTGCACGTCTTTGTGCGGACCTTCGGCAACTTGCAGGCCGATGTCCTCTTCGGCACCGAGGAGGGTGTAAAGCCTGCGGGCGCTTTGGTAGAGTTTAAAAACACCATCAATTGGAAAGATGGAATCTTTATCCGTATTGCAGATGAGAAGAGGGCGTGGTGCGACGAGACCAATGACGCGGTCATAGTCCCAGCGATAGGTGTTCACAAAATACATGCAGTCGCAGTGGCCTTCGACACAGCCATCGACGACATGATTGTGCATGCTGGTGATGCCAGCGGTGGGGGCGGCGGCTTTGATGCGATCATCCAGCGCGGCCACCCACCAGGAGTATGCGCCGCCGCCGCTACGTCCGGTGACGCCAAAGCGGGTCTTATCGACCTCTGGGCGCGTCTCTAGGTAGTCGAGTGCGCGGATGCTATCCCAGGCCTCAACGCCTGCGGGAGTGTATCCGCGCGAGGTCCACCACCATTTGTTGAGATGATGCGTGCCATGGTGCTCGCCTGGGATTTCGCCAAGCTGAAGGGTATCGATCGTCAGGCAGGTGTAGCCATGTTTGGCAAACCAGACGCCATGGTGATGATAGCCAGCTTTATTCCCCAGGCTGCGGCCTTCAGTATCCTTCACCACGGCGTGCCCGCAGACGTAGAGGATGGTGGGCAGTGGCTCTTTGACTTCCTTGGGTCGATAAAAATTCGCCGTGACGTAAAGGCCGGGCATCGATTGGAAGTGGAGGTTTTCGATGATGATGCCCTCGGCCTCAGTGGTCTTGGTGATAACGGGCATCAGGTTTGTGCGCGGCGGCATGGGGTCGAGTCCGAGCATCTCTGCCAATTGCCGCCGGGTCTCGGTGCGTTCGGAATTCCACTGCTCAGCGGACGTGACGGTGCTGAGGGACCCAGTGGCCTCGATGTCGCGCACCTGCTGGGTGAAGTAGGTGTCCAGCATCCGCTTTCCTGGGCTATCGGGCGTTTTTTCTGGATAGGGCGACGCGGCCTGGGAGAGCGTCGCAAACAGGATGGTGGAGAGACTGAGAATCGAAATGGGCAATTGCATCCAGGGAAGTACGTCTGGAAGCTGGCAGAACTTTGGACATTGAACGCAAAACGGCCAGGACGCGGGAGCATCCTGGCCGTTGAACTTCTCTGAGATGGCTGACGCTTAGAGTTCGTAGCCGACTTCGCCATGCTCTTCAGTATCGAGCCCGGCGCGTTCGACATCTTGATCTGGGCGGAGGCCGACGAGGGCTTTCACCACAAAAGCGAGGACGACGGTGGCGGCGACGCTCCAGCCGATGGTGAGGAAGATCGCCTTGATCTGAGCCATGAGGAGACCGTCCATCAACTTCATGTCCTTGAGGATTGGGTTCACGGTTGGGTCTGCGAAGATCCCAGTGAGCAGGGCTCCCAAGGTGCCGCCGACACCGTGGATGCCGAAGGTGTCCAGTGCGTCATCGTAGCCGAGTATCTTTTTCAGATACGCGACAGCAAAGTAAGGGATGACGGCTGCGAGGACGCCGATGGCCACTGCCGAATTCATCGTGACGAAGCCGCAGCCAGGAGTGATGACCACCAAACCTGCGACAATGCCGGAGCAGAAACCAAGCACGGAGGGCTTGCCGCGTAGCACCCACTCCATCATGCCCCAGACAAAGCCTGCAGTGCCTGCAGCAAGAGTCGTGGTAGCGAATGCGTTCACGGCGATGCCGTCAGCCGCGAGTGCGGAGCCTGCATTGAAACCATACCAACCCACCCAGAGCATGCCTGTGCCAACGGCGCAGAGAACCATGTTATGGGGAGGCATTGGCTCCTTGCCGTAACCACGGCGCTTGCCGAGGATGATGCAAAGCACGAGCGCGCTCCAACCGGAGGTCATGTGGACGACGGTGCCGCCAGCGAAGTCGATGGCCTTAATGGCAGCGCCAGCATTGAGTGGCCCGCACATCAGGCCGGTAGTGCCCCAGACCATGTGAGCGAAGGGGAAATACACGGCGAACATCCAGACGAGGACGAAGAGCATCACGGCGGAGAACTTCATGCGTTCTGCGATGGCCCCAATGATCAGGCCAGGGGTGATGATGGCGAAGGTGAGTTGGAACATCACCCAGATGGCGTCGGAGATCAGCGCGCTGCCTGCGCCAGTGGCTCGGGGATTGATGCCCTTTAGCATGGCATTGTCCAGGTTGCCAAAAATGCTGCCGGTGCCTGCAAACGAAAGACTATAACCACACAGCCACCACAAAACGGTGACCATTCCTGCGATGCCCATGCACTGCGCGATGACCGAGAGCACGTTCTTTTTGCGGACAAGGCCGCCATAAAAGAGGGCGAGACCTGGCAGTGTCATAAAAAGCACCAGCGCAGTGCAGACCATCTGCCAGGCATTGTCGCCAGCAGACAGTGGAGGCAGATCGGCAGCGGGTGCCGCAGCTGAAGCATCGGCGACAACAGGTGCCGCAGCAGTGGCTGCATCCTGAGCATTGACCGACGAGTGGAGGAGGAGGCTAGAGCCGAGGACGATGATGGCGCACGTTATTGCGCGCCTGAGATTGCAGACAGACAACATGGTTGGTTGGATGGAGTTGGGTTGGGTTATGTGTTGGTAGAAAGTGGCGCGCAAAAGTGTGCCAAGTTTCTTCTTTTTTAGCAAAGCAGGGAGCGTGCCAACTTTTCTTGGCAACTCAGAGGCACGAAAAAGCCGGCCAGGTTTCCCTGGCCGGCCGTGGAGTTTTTGATCTGTTTAGAGAACCTTGATCGAGTCTTAGTGGCTCGATTGGAAGTTCGGATAAGCTTCGTTGCCGTGCTCGCCGATATCGAGGCCTTCCTGTTCCTCTTCTGGAGTCACCCGGATTCCGAGAGTCATCTTGAGAGCGAACCAGACGACCAGGGAGACGATGAAGGTGAAGGCACCGACGTAGAGGACACCCTGAAGCTGAATCAAGAACTGAGACATGCCGCCAGTAACATCGAAGGCTGCGACTGCGTTCGATACCTTATTGTCAGCAAAGATGCCGAGAGCAAGTGTGCCCCAGATACCATTGACAAGGTGAACGGAAACGGCGCCGACTGGATCGTCGATTCTGATGCGGTCCACCATGATGACGGAGACTACGACCAGCACACCAGCGATACCACCGATGATGATGGAGGCATTGACGGTGACGAAGGCACAAGGAGCGGTGATCGCGACCAGACCGGCCAAGCAGCCGTTGAGGATCATCGAAAGGTCAGGCTTCTTCAGCATGATCCAAGCGGTTGCCATCGAGGTGATGATCGCTGCGACGGCAGCGGTGTTGGTGGTGAGGAAAACGTGGGAG
>CAZCAL010000420.1:0-853 GCA_964496625.1 uncultured Verrucomicrobiaceae bacterium
CACACCGGACGTCTGCGCAGACCATGAACTGGTGCTGCCCTTCAGGATCGTGCCACGCGCACCCACCGCCCAAGCATTCGCCGTGTCACGAGCCCATACACCGTTTAGGTTCTGCGTTGTCCCAGAGGTTTGCTTTAGCCAGGACGAACCATTCCAGCGGAGGATGATTCCGCCATCACCGACCGCCCACACATTCGTCGTGCTAGTTCCCCACACACCATTCAGCGCGGTTGTCGTGCCGGATGTTTGCGCGGCCCATGCCGTACCATTCCAGCGCAGGATCGTCCCTGCCGCTCCCACGGCCCAGATATTGTTGTCATCAAAACCCCAGAGCGCAGAGAGAGCTACATTGGTACCGGAGGGCGTGCTTACAAAGCTGGCACCATTCCAGCGATAGATCGCCCCGCCATTGCCAGCGAACCAAACCTTATCGTCATCAGTGGCCCATACGGCAGGCAGGGTGGAAGCTGGTAGCGGAGCCTGTCTAGAGGTCCAGGCAGCACCATCCCATAGCGTCGACGATGTCCGGTTACCGACGGCGACTGCTTTGGTTCCACTCACCACATCGATGGCGTTCAAGTCTTGATTGGTATCACTATCCTGACTACTCCACGTAGTTCCGTCGAAGAAGCGGACTTCACCACTGCGCCCCACGGCCCACACCAGCGAAGCTGAAGCTCCGCTAATCCCGCGAAGATCTACGGCAGTGCCACTGGTCTGCACCCCCCACGCCGTACCATCGTAAAACCGGATCAATCCGCCCGTGCCCACAATCCAAACACTGCTAGCACCACTGCCCCACACCGCAGTTAAATCCACGGTCGCCGCCGTACCGCTATTGAAGTTTGCCCAT
>CAZCAL010000420.1:863-4447 GCA_964496625.1 uncultured Verrucomicrobiaceae bacterium
CGCCCCTTCGTTCCCACTGCAATGACGTTGCTGGGTCCAGAGGCCCATACTCCTTGGAGATCTTCATTCACTGAGGCCGGCACCGTTTGCGTTACCCAGGCGGCACCAGTCCATTTGATCACCGTTCCACCAGCCCCGACAGCCCAGACATTGCTGGCATTCGTGCCATAGACTGCCAAAAGATTGTTTGTCACTCCTGACGTCTGCGGTTCCCAGGACACTCCATCCCAAAACAAAACGGTGCCCCCGCTTCCTGCAGCCCAAACACTTGTCGAAGACGTTCCCCACACACCGTTGAGGTCGGCGGCAGTTCCAGAAGCTTCTAGAGCCCAGGTCCCACCCCCATCGGTTGTGTGACGGATCGCGCCCGATGGCCCAACCGCCCAGCCTACCGTGGCAGAGGCCATCCACACTGCGGTATTTGCCCGCGAATCTGATAAAATCCGCCAATCGGACGCCGCGTGTGCACATACGCTACAAACGAAGTAAATCGCCGCCCACAGACTGACATTGATACCTTGAGAACGGAAAGATGATAACAATCTAAGTTGGGACATAAGCAGGTTGTTAAAGAGCCAAGGGGGCGTTGCGGGAGCAAAATTGCTGCTACCGTTAACTCCGAGTCGACTAGGTTGTTGCTCAATTACTCCCCATCTTGTCCGAATTCCTGCTTTACTCCCCCGGTTTCCCCGCCACGCTGAGTGGTCTATGGCAATCCAAAGGGCCCTCCTTTCTGTTTCTGACAAGACCGGTCTCCTCGACTTCGCGCGAGGCTTGACCGAACTCGGTATCGAGATTCTTTCCACCGGCGGCACCGCCCGTCACCTCAGTGAAAACGGACTCACCGTCCGCGACGTGTCTGACTACACTGGCTTCCCCGAGCTTTTCGACGGTCGCGTCAAGACGCTGCACCCAAAGGTCCACGGCGGATTGCTCCAACGCCGTGACAATGATCAGGATAAACGCGACGCCAAAAAGCACGAAATCCCAACCATCGACCTGATCGTCATCAACCTTTACCCCTTTGAGCAAACCGTTGCCAAGAAGGACGTCACCTTGGATGAAGCGATTGAGAACATCGACATCGGCGGCCCATCCATGCTGCGGTCAGCCGCCAAAAACCATCGTTGGGTTACCGTTGTATCAGACCCCGACGACTACGATATCGTGCTTCAAGAAATGCGGGATAACGAGAAGGACACCACGCTTTCAACTCGCGAACGTCTCGCCTGGAAGGTCTTCCAGCGCACCTCGGCATACGATCACGCCATTGCCAGCTTCCTCAATAAAGAGCAGGTCACTCAAAAGACCTTCAACCTCAGCTTACCTCTGTGCAGCGAGCTGCGCTATGGGGACAATCCCCATCAGGCGGCATCCCTCTACGGGAACTTCAATGATTACTTCGTGAAGCTCCACGGCAAAGACCTCTCCTACACGAACGTCTTGGACATCGATTCCGCCTGCGGCCTCATCAACGAATTCCGCCGCCCCACCCTGGCCATTCTCAAGCACACCAATCCTTGTGGTGTCGGCAGCGCCGATGAAGATCTGCGCGAAGCCTGGCAGAAGGCCTTTGAAACGGATCGCCAGGCCCCCTTTGGCGGCGTCATCATCATCAACCGCACCATGCCTCTGTCTCTGGCTCGCGTGATTTCTGAAATCTTCACGGACGTAATCATTGCACCGGACTTTGATGCCGATGCACGGGCACATTTGCAGAAAAAGAAGAACCTGCGTCTCATCCAGATGCTCCCAACCGCCGCCGAAGCACTCAGCGAGCCCATCATTCGCTCTGCCCCTGGCGGCGTCATGGTCATGGATGCAGATCCACGCGCGCTCGGCCTCGAAGACCTCGAAAACAAGGTCAAAACACAACGCCCCCCGACTCGCGATGAACTGGAGGCCATGCGCTTCTCTTGGCGAGTCGCTAAGCACGTAAAGTCAAACGCCATCGTCTTCGGTGCGCATGACCGCACGCTTGCCATCGGTGCAGGCCAGATGTCCCGCGTCGATTCTTGCCGTATCGCGATCTGGAAGGCCAAAGAGGCAAATCTCAGTCTTGAAGGCAGCATCGTCGCCTCGGACGCCATGTTCCCGTTTGCCGACGGCCTCATCGCCTGCGCCGAAGCAGGCGCGACCGCAGCCATTCAGCCCGGCGGTTCCGTGCGCGATGAAGAAGTGATCGCCGCCGCTGACGAGCGGAAGATGGCTATGGTCTTCACGGGTCATCGCCATTTCCTGCATTAGAACCCCGCAAGCACACAAGCACAAAATCAACCTTCCAGCTTCACCTCGGGTTGGTCTATACTCTTCGTTATGCCCACGAATCGCCGCCGCTTTTTGCAGACCGCAGCCTTGATCAGTGCTGCATCGGGGACATCTGCCCAGACCCTCGCAGCGTCACCAGAGGCTGATGAGGTGGTGATTCTAAACGATACCCACATCGGAGAAAAACAGGGAGCAGATCACATTCACCCGCAACATTTGCAGCAGGCAGTGAAGGCCATCCTTGCCCTGCCCCGCAAACCCGCTGCCATCATCGTGAATGGAGACTTAGCCATGTCCCTGGGCACTCCAGGAGACTACGCCGCGTTTCAGAAACTCATCGCGCCGCTGCGTGAGGCTGGGCATACGGTCCATCTGACCTTGGGCAACCATGACGAACGCGACGAATTCTTTCGCGCCTTCCCTGATGAAAAAAGCGCAACAAACTTCAAAGAGCGCCGCCACAACAGCCTCATCGATCTACCCAGAGTACGCCTGATCTTGCTGGACACTCTCAAGGTAGCCCCTGCCGCACCTGGGCTCCTGGGACCTGAGCAGATTGCCTGGATGCTGGCGCAGGTCGATGCATCGCCAGACAAACCTGTCGTCATCGTTGCCCATCACAATCCCCAGGCTGCGGGCGATCCGATGCACTATCCGGGAGGAGTCGAAGACACCGCGGACTTCTGGCCGCAGCTCATTGAGCGCCCACAGTTCAAAGCCTGGATCCATGGTCACATCCACGATTGGAATCTCGCCATGGACCACCGCGCCCACGTCATCAACACCCTAGCGTGTAACATGGTGGCCAACAAAGCACTCAGCACCAATGGCTGGACCTTGGCACGTTTTTCACCCACAGGGATCGAACTCAACATCCACACCCACCTCACCGGTCACGCGTGGAGCGGCGAGAAAAAGTGGCTCTTTTGGAGAGCTTAGCTGATCGCGCGGTGCCTCACTTCGCGGCCAGTAACGCAGGCAGATCGACCAGCAAGTTTTGGCTGCGCATTAAGGTCTCCCCTACCAGAAGCGCATCAGCGCCCGCTGCAGCCACTCGCGCCGCATCCGCTGGGGTCTTGATACCGCTTTCGGATACCAGGATGATGTCCTCGGGGACCTCTTCCGCGAGTTGCTCCGTGGCCGCAAGATCCACGGTGAACGACTTCAGGTTCCGATTATTGACGCCAATGATCCGAGCATCCGTGTCGAGTGCCCGCTCCAGCTCCGGCAAGTCGTGGACTTCCACCAGGACATCCAATTGATAGGTGTGCGCCACATCGAGCAGACGCACCAGGGTGTCCTGGTCCAGGGCCGCC
>CAZCAL010000421.1:0-4440 GCA_964496625.1 uncultured Verrucomicrobiaceae bacterium
TGGGTGGAGGGGATTACGTCGATGCGGGCGATGGAGCCGTGCGCAAGAGTGTCTGATTTAGCAGCAGGGCCAGCAGTAGCAGGCCGACGGCGATGGCGACAAACCAGTGGAAGAGCTCGGAGACCTCAATGTAGGTCTTGCGTTTGATCTCGACCTTCTCGAGGTCATCGATGGTCTTGAAGATCTTCGCCAAAGCGCTGAGATCCTGCGCCATGTAAAATTGACCGCTGCCAAGACGGGCGACTTCGCGGAGGGTCTGCTCGTCAAACTCCTGTCGTCCACTGGTGATGATGCGGCCGTCTTCGAGGGGGATCATGTGCACGCCGGGCGTGCCGATGGCGATGGTGTAGATCTTGATGCCCAGTGTCACCGCGAGCTTGGCGGCATCTTGGGGGCTGAGCTTGCCTGAGTTATTGGCACCGTCAGTGAGGAGGATGATGACCTTGCTGGGCACCTTTTGATCATCCAAACGACGCGCTGCTGCGGCAAGGCCGGAGCCGATGGCGGTGCCGTCTTCCATGACGCCGGTCTGGACGCGCTCGATATTCGTTTGCAGCCAGTCGTGATCCAGCGTGAGAGGGCAGGGGACGTAAGGGGCACCTGCGAAGGCGGTGATCCCGATGCGGTCGGTGGCCCGCCCGGCGATGAAGTCTTGCATCACCCGCTTCGCTGCCGTGAGGCGGTTCACCGGAATGCCACTGATGTAGAAGTCCTGAATCCGCATGGACAGGGAGACATCCACCGTCAACATGATGGCGATGCCCTCGGTCTTTTCTTCGTCAAAGCTGACGGCCTTTTGTGGTCGGGCGATGCCGATGATGGCGGCGGCCATACTGGCCAGCACGAGCCCAAAAAAGAAGCGGCCCCAGGTGGAACGTGCTGGCGATCCAAGACCACTGAGCAGCGATGCCCCCGAGAAACGGACTGCCGGCGTCCGCCCGTGCTTGCTGCGCCAGATGGCCAGCAGAGGCAAAAGCAGCAAGGCGAGCAACCACTCCGGCCTCGCAAAGATGTACTCTGAAGATAGGAAGGGGATATGCATTAGCGCTCTACCTCCATTCGAACGACTGCGGAATCGATCAGGTCCAGCGCCTGATGCACGGTGCTGGGCTGGGGCATGAAGGAGACTTCATCACACCACTGCACCACGGAGATGAACTCTGGGGACACGGCACCATGGGCCTTGGACCCTGGAGCGAAGATTTCCTGCGTGGTGCGGCGTGGCGCGGGCAGGCCAAAGCGATCTAGCATGTAGGTGCGCAGGATTTGGGAGACATGGCTGCTGACCTCGGGCGGAGGCATCTTCTCGGCTTTGGCGCGCAGCTCTTGCAGGCTTTTGAGTGCCTTGCGCCGTGCATTCGGCAGGGAGGGTAGGGTTGGGTGCTTTGGCAAAAAGAACAGCAGCCAGATCACCAGTCCTGCCAGTGCAGCGATGACGAGTCCAGCGGAGACCAGCAAAAGCCAAGGCGTTGCCTCTGGGACGGTGGGAAGGTCAGGTAATTCAGGATGTGGCAATGGCGGTGGGCGCTGGGGCTCCGCGCCAGGGGCCTCCTGCGCATAGAGCCCGCGACTGATCATGACCTGGAAGATCATGAGGGTGTACCATGTTTTCGAACCGAACCGCAAGCACCTGACCACCATTAACGCTTCCTCCTTTTTCTAGACCGAAAATAGGACCGCAATGCAGGTGCATAGTCTTGATCCGTTCGGATATCGATCTGTTCCACCCCGTTTTTCCGCAGTACTTCGCCAAGGTTTTTACCGAGTTGGGTCACCCGCTGCTCATAGACCTTCCGCACATGAGCATCTGAGGTGTTGACCACTTCTTGAAGCCCGGACTCCGGGTCTTCGATGACGATGCGGCCCACGTCTGGCAGCGTCAGTTCGGCGGGATCCATGATGCGGGCAGCGACGACGTCATGCTTTCCTGCAACGCCACGCAGACTCTTTTCCCAGGACTGATCTGGCGTCATGAAGTCCGAGATCACGATCACCAGCGCCCGATGATTGATGCGCTGCAAGGCTAGATCCAGCGGCGGACTGAGATCCGTGCGGGTGCTCTGCGGGGTGAGGTTTAAAATATCACGCAGGATGCGCAGCGAGTGGCCGCTGCCTTTGCGCGCCGGCAAAAAGTGCTCAATGCGGTCTGAGAAGAGGATGAGGCCGACCTTGTCCTGATTTTGGCAAGCACTGAAGGCAAAAACGCCGGCGATCTCAGCGGCTCGCTCGCGCTTGGAGTCCTCTTTGCTACCGAATTCGCCAGAACCACTCACGTCCACGGCGAGCATCACGGTGAGCTCTCGCTCCTCCACATATTTGCGGACAAAAGGCTCATTCATCCTAGCGGTCACGTTCCAGTCGAGGAATCGGACGTCGTCGCCGGGCTGGTATTCGCGGAAGTCATCAAACTCGATGCCCTGGCCCTTAAAGCGGCTGTGATAGGCACCTCCCAGCGTCTCCTTCACCATTCCGCGCGTGATCAGTTCAATCCGCCGCACCCGCTTGAGGATGCGGGCGAGACGTTCGTCATTGTCTGGGACGGCGGCTGGCATGGAGCCCTTAGTTAACGGCTGCTGGAAGGAATCTTCAAACTGAATCGAATGTTCTGCTCTTTCCTCTTGCGCTCCGAATAAATGATGGCACTATCACGCCCCACCGATTTCGGGGCGTAGCTCAGCCTGGTAGAGCGCTTGCTTTGGGAGCAAGAAGTCGTGAGTTCGAATCTCGCCGCCCCGACCATTCAGGATGCCACCATTTAGCATTTGAATTTTCGTCCGACTCCTGTGTCCGCCTTATACGCCACTGCGCTTACCGCATTCAAGACCATGGGTTGGCATTACCGGGAGATCGCCGGAATGGAGGTCATCGAATCAGAGTTCGAGGCCCATCATACGAAGGTGCCCCTGCACATGCAGGTCTATGGAGAAGCCAACATTGCCAGCGTGGTCGCCCAGGTCACCGTGAAATGTCCCCCGACGCATCGCAGCAAGGTCGCCGAGCTCCTGATGCGTGTGAATAAAGAACTGAATCTCGGAAATTTCGAGATGGACTGGGATAGCGGCATCACGCTGTATCGTCTCACCAACATTTTTCCGCCGAATCGCCATGACGAGCGCATCCTGGCGAGCCTCGTGCACACCGCAGTGGCGGAGGTGGATCGGTTGACGCCCTTTCTTGGCGAGATCTGCAAAACCTCACCGGGGGAGTTGCTGCTTCTCCAAGTGCCAGAACTTTTGAATCGCGCCGAACTCCTGCCGCCCGAGCCCACGGAGGCAGTATAGCCGCCAAATGGGAAGCGCCCCTCTGCGCGAACGGCGGTAGCGGAACTCGCCAGAGTTCCGACGGGGAGAGGCGGTGCACGCGGGGAGAGACTGAATCCTGGCGGATTCAGTTAGGGCTATAAAACGGGAATGTCCTCAATTCGCCAGGAACTCGTCCAGCGCAGCTTTGGTGATGCGGTACTGGGTGCCGATCTTTTTGGCTTTGAGGTCCCCGCCTTCAATGCTTGCGATGACATCTGCCTCGTTGACGCCGAGCATCTGCGCGACCTGTCTGCGACGGGAGCTGCTGCAGCGGCCGCTGGTGCGGCGGGTGATGCTGCGGCTGGATTCATGCTCAGCTGGCCGGACTTCATCATTTCCTGTGCGACACCAAAGCCGACGGCGAGCTCCGCCGCAGTGCCACCTGCACCACCGCCTCCGTTCGCCATGCCTTGGGCCATTTGGAACTTCACGTAGTCGTTGAGATTGCCGATGGCGCTCATGCTGGAGCGCTGATCGATGGCCTTTTCGACCTCCGGTGGCACGCTGGCATTTTCCAGAATGAAGCTGGAAATCTCGATGCCGTATTTGCCCTGGGTGGCTGGATTGATCAATGGCAGCAGAGCCTCGCCAAGGTCGCTGTAGCGGGTGGCGAGGTCCAGCACTGGCACTTTGGCTGTCGCAAGTGCATCGCTGAACACGCTCACAATGCGGGAGCGCATGGTTTCAGCGAACTCATCCAGGCGGAAATGGTGATCGCTACCTGCGACCTCTTTGAGAAAGAGTTTCGGATCAGTGATGCGGAAGTCAAAGGTGCCGAAGGCGCGAACGCGGACGATGCCAAAGTCAGCATCTCGCATCATGATTGGATTGCTTGTGCCCCATTTGTTGCCGGTGAACAGGCGCGTCGTGACGTAGTAGATGTCCGCTTTGAAGGGAGACTCAAAACCGTACTTCCAGCCCTTCAGTGTGGAGAGGATGGGAATGTTGTCGGTGACCAGGGAGTGCTTACCTGGGCCGAAGGTATCCCCGAACTGGCCGAGATACAAAAACTGCGCTACCTGACTTTCACGAACAATGAGCTGAGCGCCCTTTTTGATTTCCTTGTCATCATCTGGGAAGCGCCAGGATAACGTATCACGGGAGTCGTCTGTCCATTCGATGATTTCGAGGAACTGTC
>CAZCAL010000422.1:0-4435 GCA_964496625.1 uncultured Verrucomicrobiaceae bacterium
CCGCAATTCTTGTCGGGGGGAGGTCAACTGCTCCACCAGAAACTCTCGCACCGCCCCCTTCTCTTTTGTATCACGAGCCAAGAACGCCAGATCATCAAACGCTCGCGCCAGATCTTGACTGCGGAAATTCTGCGGATCTCGCTTCAGCCGGGCCAAGATCAGAGGCACCGCAGTCGCGTCGTTTTGGGCTCGCAGTGCGCTGATGCAGGCCATGTCGACGCCATTGTGGTAGCTGTCCCCTTCCATTTGCCTTTTCAATTCTGCACTGATTTCCCCTTCACCTGGGCGGGCACCCCAGGTTTGGATGATGGAGGCGAGGATCTCTGGATTCTTCTCCTCGGCAGCCATCTTCCACAGTGTATTTTTTGCTTCAGCGCTTGGGAACGCGGCCAGAGCCGCTACGACCGCTTTGCGAACGCGAGCATCGGATTGTTCGGCACCCCCGATCAACGCCATCAGCGCTTCAGGAGTCGCCATCTTTGCCAGCGTGTCCGCAGCGGCGCTTCTCACGGCGTAGAAGGCATCGCCACGCAGCACTGCGGCGATCTTGGTGGCAGACCCCGCATCCGTTTTATCTTCAAACTGACGTAGCGCCAACAAGCGTCCGATCACATCCGACTTCAATTGTTGATCCAGCATGTTTCCGGGCGGCTTAAATTGGATCTTTGCCAGCAGCGTATATTCGGGATCGATGCGCACCATCTCGGGCTGAGAAGGCAGTGAACAATAAAAATCCTCCTGTGTTTGCGACACCTCAAAGGCCACCTCGCGAGACCCTTTCCCACTGGCCAAAGTGAAGCGCACTGGCAATGTGAACCCAAAAGTTAGCACCTGGTCATCCGTCTTCTGTATCTGCTTCACGGTAATCTTTGCCAGCTTCGTCTTGGCATCCCAAGCGTATTGGACATCCAGTTCAGGAAAGGCGCCGTGATAGAGCCACTGATCAAAGAAGCGATCAAAAGACAAGCCGCTGAGTTCTTCCACCACGTCCTGGAGGTCATCCGTGCCAACGACTCCGTTCCGATGCCGCTCCAAGTAAGTGCGGATGCAGCGCCGATAGAGATCTGGCCCGAGTCGACTGCGCATCATGTGCAACACCCAAGCCCCTCTCGGATACACACGGGTGTCAAACTGCTGCATCGGATCTTGATAGTCACGCCACACCGTCGGTCTCCGATCGTTGGCGCGAAAGATACCTTCCGCTGCCTCCCATAGCGAATAAAGCATTGCATCCCTACCCAGCTTTTTGTCTTCGTAGAGGATTGTGTAGTAGCTGGCAAAACCTTCATTGAGCCAGAGGTGAGCCCAATCACGACACGTCACCAAATCACCAAACCACTGATGCGCCGTTTCATGGGCATCGAGTCGGTGCAGCGTTCGCAACTCCGCGCTGGCATCACTGAAGAGCATGCTTGAAGCCTCAAACGTGCAACTCGTGTTCTCCATTCCCCCCGCTAGGAAATCGTGGCAATACACCTGGTAATACTTGTCCCAGGCAAACGGGACGCCGATTTCCCCCTCATAAAAATCGATGATCTTCCGAGTATCCCTGAAAGCCGCCGCTGCCTGATCCTTCTCGGACATCGGCACAAGCATCGCCAACGGCACCCTCCCCGTCTTGTCCTCCAGCTTGTAGAAATTTCCCGCCGCCAAGGCGATCAAGTAGTTCACATGAGGCTGATCCTGCCGCCAATGCCAACGCACTGACTCACCCTCCGCGACCTTCCCGACGACCG
The DNA here is from genome assembly GCA_964496625.1 of uncultured Verrucomicrobiaceae bacterium. Lineage (GTDB taxonomy): Bacteria > Verrucomicrobiota > Verrucomicrobiia > Verrucomicrobiales > Verrucomicrobiaceae > JACKQF01. Next base: position 1,737 of record CAZCAL010000422.1, read on the forward strand.
ATCCGTTGGACACCACCTCCATTCCCTTCGGCACCGTGCAGATCACTTCACTCGTGAAACGCTCGTTCGGGTAGTCGTAACAGGGAAACCAAAAGCGATGCAGTTCAGCCTCACCTTGGGTCCAAAGCTGCGTATCACCCTGTTTGTAACCCATCTCTGGAGTGCGAAAATACAAACCGTTGCGAGGCTCAACGGAATACTCAACGCGTAAAACCACTTCGTGATTAGGCGCGATGGGCTCTGCAAAATCGAGCACCAATTTCTCCCCCGTCATTTGGTATTCAGCCAGCTTTGCACCAGTGACTTCGATCTTTCCAATCTGTAGATCGACCGCATCCAGTTCCAGCCGCGACAGAGGCAGCGCGATCGGTTTGAACGTGAGTGTCGCCGTGGCGGCGATGCTTCGCTTCGCAAAATCCGGCACAACCTCTAGCTTTAAATGCTGCATGTCCACGCGGCGATCTCGCGAATACTTGCGCCCCGGCACCAGTTTCATCGGCATCGGCAGGAGGTGCTTTGCACAATGCTGGCAAACCGATTCTTCCGCGGCAGGAAGCGTCAATGACGGAAGGCAGGACACAGCAAAGGTTAGCCCGATGAGCGGTCGATAGAGGTGAGAAATCATGGCGGTGAGAACGGCCTGAAGTGTCAGGAGAATTTCCTCGTCCCGCAACTACAAACACTGGTCTGCATCCACCACCTGATCGAAAGATCGCGGCCGTGCCCACTGTTTCATCTGAATGACATGCACTGAAACCACCTGCGAACATCTAGCGCGCCGCGACTTCATCAAGAAGCTGACAGCGGCGTCCGCCGCCGCATGGATGACCGGGGAGCCACGCTTTGTCAGCGCCAAGGATTCGATCACGCATCCCGCAGCAAAAGCAGATGCCTGCATTCTTATCTGGATGGGTGGCGGCATGGCCGCGCCTGACACCTGGGACCCTAAGCGCTACCTGCCTTTTGAAAAGGGTTTGGCCGTCGATAAGATCCTATCCACCTTCCCAGCAATCGACACGGCAGTGGATCATATCAAGATTACCAAGGGCCTCGAAAACTGCGCCAAGGTAATGGATCGCGCCACGATCATCCGCAGTGCCATTCAACCTGATCTCGGCACGATTTTGCACAGCCGCCATCAATACCATTGGCACACTGGTTACGTCCCACCGCAAACAGTCGCAGCACCCCATATCGGCGCTTGGATGGCCAAGGTGCTGGGACCTCGCAACGAGGTTATCCCGGCATTCATCAATATCGGCCAACGTCTCGAAGGCGTGGGAGAGAGCGAGGAACTGAAGGCATTTACCACCGGAGGGTTCTTTGGCAGTGAATTCGGTCCGCTGAATATCCCCTTCCCTGAGCAGGCAGCCCAATCCGTCCGTCCTCCTGAGGGCATGGATGCAGGACGATTTTCGAATCGATACAAAGCATTCAAAAAGCTCGTCGACGCCAGTCCACAGCGAGACTACATGAGCGATTACCAGCAGCAGTCTTTGCTGCGATCTCTGGACAACGCCCACAAACTACTGGAGTCCAAAGACAAAGCCGCATTTGATCTGACACTAGAGAAAAAAGAAAGCTATGACCGCTACAATGTCAGCCACTTTGGACGCGGTTGTCTTTTAGCGCGTCGCTTGGTTGAAGCCGGGGCACGCTTCGTCGAAGTGACCACCGAATACGTGCCCTTCCTCCATTGGGACACCCACGAAAACGGTCATACAACGATGGAACGCATGAAGCAAGAGTGCGATGGCCCCATTGCGCAACTCGTCCTGGACCTTGAAGAACGCGGGATGCTAGATCGCACTTTGGTGGTGGTCGCCAGCGAGTTCAGCCGCGACATGATGATCGAAGGCGTCCCTGGAAGCAGCGCACGCGATCAGAGCCGTGCAAAAGCAGATACGCTGACGGAAATGAAACACTACGGTCTGCACCGCCATTTTACAGGCGGGACGTCGGTGGTCATGTTTGGTGGTGGCGTCAAACGTGGTCATCTCTATGGGAAGACCGCCGACGAACGCCCCCTCGTTGCAGTGGAGAATCCACTGCCAATTGAAGACCTCCACGCCACGATTTTTACCGCCATGGGAATCAGTCCCAAGACGGCATTCGACATCGAGAAACGCCCCTTCTACGCGACAATCGACGGAAAAGGCAAAGCTGCGATGGACATCTTTGCTTGATCAACTTTGAGCGCCCTTGCGATTGATAATCACACCACGCAATGCGCTGGTGGACATCATTGGCTGTAACAGCGTGAGCGCTGCGCGCAGCTTAGCAGGAGAGGCACGAAGGGGATCGTGCACCAGAATCATGTCCGTCGCCAATGGTGCCAGCGGGGCCATATCTGCAAAGTTCTTCAGCACGGGAGGACAATCGAGGATGATCCAGTCCACCTCATAGCGTGCGCGGTCGATCCAAGCCCGGTAGCCATCCAGCAACTCATTCGTTTCATGCCCAGACATATCGAGCGCTGGCAGCAAGAAGAGGCTGGATTGCCCATAACGCAGGGATTCCAGACGCTGGGCCGCAGCACTGTGTGCGGAGGCATGAGGAAAGAATTGATGCAAACCTGGATGAGCCGCATGGCAATCAATGACCAAAACACTGCGACCATGATGGCAAAATGTCGCAGCCAAAGCAGCAGCAGCGAGGCTTTTACCCTCTTCAGATTCTGCACTGGTCACCGCAATAAC
>CAZCAL010000423.1:0-2629 GCA_964496625.1 uncultured Verrucomicrobiaceae bacterium
GGCCAGACGGGCAGGGTGCCGCAGATTATGAACTCTACGATTACCAGGAGGACCCGCTGGAGACAAAAAACCTAGCCGCAGAACGGCCTGCGGTGATGAAAGAATTGAAGGCAATGCTGGCCAGACATGCTGCTCCAAAACCGCTAAAGTGAGGTTTTAAGCTCGCCTCAAAATTGCCTCCGCTACCTTCATGCCATCCGCAGCAGCAGAGATGATGCCGCCTGCATAGCCTGCGCCTTCGCCGGCAGGATAGAGATGCTGAATGGTGGTGCATTCCAGTGTATCAGGATGGCGAGGGATGCGCACTGGAGCGGAACTGCGCGTCTCCACACCGGTCAGGATAGCTTCTTCCATGGCGAAGCCGGGCAACTTGCGGTCAATTTGTGCAATGGATTGCTGGAGGGTATCGATGATGTATTCCGGCAGGCATTCGCGCAGATCTGACCAGACGACTCCGGGTTGATAGGAAGGAATGACACTGCCGCCAGAGGTTGAAGCCTTGCCTGCAAGGAAGTCTCCCAGTAGTTGCGCGGGTGCTTTGTAGTCGCTGCCGCCGAGTACAAACGCACGGCGTTCGAGCTGTCGCTGAAAGTCGATGCCTGAGAGTGGATCTGGGCTTTGGTAGTCCTCTGGACGCACATCCACCATGAAGCCGCTATTGGCGTTCGCCTCCTCCCGCGCGTAGCTGCTCATGCCATTGGTGACGACCATCCCTGGCTCCGAACTTGCTGCAACGACAAGCCCGCCAGGGCACATGCAGAAGCTGTAGGCCGCACGACCATTCTGACAGTGGGACACGAACTTGTAGGGCGCGGAGCCTAGCCTCGCATCGCCCGCCCAGCGCCCGTAGAGGATCTTGTCGATCAGCTTTTGTGGATGTTCGATTCTAACCCCGACGGAGAAGGACTTGGCCTCAAAAGGCACACCCCGCTGGTGTAACATCGTGAAGGTGTCGCGCGAACTGTGCCCGATCGCGAAGATGAGGTGGCTGCTCTCAATGACCTCACCGTCTGCGAGCGTGACGGCACGCATCGTATTGCCTTCGATGTGGCAATCGGCCACACGCGCGCCGAATCGAACCTCGCCACCCAGGGCGATGATTTCTTCGCGAATGTGGCGCACCACCTTGATGAGGCGATCTGTGCCGATGTGGGGGCGCGCTTTGATCAGGATGTCTTCAGGGGCACCCGCGGCGACCAATTCTTTGAGCAGCCAGGGGATGCGATGTTCGCGATCTCGTATCTGAGTGTAAAGTTTGCCGTCTGAAAATGTGCCCGCTCCACCTTCGCCAAACTGGACATTCGACTCAGGATCAAAGGCCCAACCCCGACGCCAAAAACCCGTCACATCGCGGGCGCGATCTCCGGCGGCTTTGCCTCGTTCCAGAAGGATGGGCTTCCATCCCGCGCGAGCTAAAAGCAATGCACAGAAGAGCCCACAGGGGCCGCTACCGACGATCACCGGACGCTTCGCTGGTTGATGAATGATCGTGCCGTGAATCTGCTGATAGGTCTCAATGGGCGCGGGTGCGACGTGGCTTGACGGAGCACAGCGAGCCAGCACCACTGGTTCGTTTTTGACCTCAACAAGAACCGTGAGGCTAAACTGCACATGCCCACGCCTTGCATCAATGGCGCGCTGCTTCAGGGTGATGGAGACGAGATCTGCGTCCTTGATCTTCAAAGTGCGCATCACTTCGCGGCGCAAGGTGTCCGGGGTGTGATCGACGGGTAGAAGGAGCTGACTGATCTGGAGCATGGGGGCGCTGCTTTTACCGCTGGATCATCAGAACATCAACCGTCCAAATGTGACTGCTGCCACCATTCCGACGAAGTCAGCCGTCAGTCCGGTAATTAATGCATGGCGGATATTGCGGATGCCGACGGACCCAAAATACACTGCTAAAACATAAAAGGTAGTCTCGGTGGAACCATACAAAATAGCGGCGGTGTATTTGACCTGCTCGCTGAGGTCGGGGCGCGTAAGGATCTCCACCAAGATGCCGCTGGAGCCCGAACCGCTGAGTGGACGCATCATTGCCAGGGAAAGCAGTTCGACGGGGAAGCCTAGAAAAGTAAGCACAGGTGCCAGTGCATAACCGAGCAAGGCAAAGACGCCGGAGGCTCGCAGAATCGCTAACATGGCCAGCATGGCGACGAGGAAGGGCATGATGCGGGTAGCGACGCCGAACCCTTCTTTTGCACCCTCGACGAACTCCTCATAGACCTTCACACCGCGCGCCCAGGCGAGTGAGACCGCCGTCAGTAAGATCAGTGGGATAGCCAGACCAGATGCACCGTTCATGAGCCGCTTCCAGGTGGGTTCCGCTACCGAAGCGGGTGCTTGGGCGTTCTGGGTCTTCAGCGTTTCAAAACGTGCTTTTGCCGCCTGTGTGTGTGCATCTGCATTGTGGATGATTTCTCCGATAGGGCCGCGGGTGATGATGGCATCCCGCCATTGTGGGGGGCCTAGCTCAAGGACCGCGATGAAGGCAAAGGTGGCGGCAATCAACGAAAGGATGATTTTTGCCCGCGAAGAAATACCGGTCGAAGGGGCCGCTGTAGCGTCCGTTGAGTCGCTCGATTCGCTGACGTCAGGGGGCTGGGTAGCATAGGCTGGGAGGCGCTGA
>CAZCAL010000423.1:2639-4416 GCA_964496625.1 uncultured Verrucomicrobiaceae bacterium
AAAGGACTTCGCCGCAATCACTGCAGCGACGGTGCCGCAGGCTGTCGCAAGCATCGCTGGCAGAATGATTGCAGAGGCGTTTGGCACTCCAGCCGTGGTCAGGTAGATGATCGCAGTCATCGGCACCAAGGCGAAGCCGCTCGTATTGAGAGCGAGGAAGGTGACCATCGAATTCGATGCGCTCTGCTTGTGTGGATTCAGGTCTTGAAGGTGATTCATGGCCTTCAGACCCAGCGGTGTTGCTGCATTGCCTAGTCCAAGCATGTTCGCGCACCAGTTCATGACCATGGCACCGAGGGCAGGGTGGCCTTTGGGAACCTCAGGAAACACCTTCTGCAAAACCGGTGCCAACAATCGCGTGATCCATTCCAGTACTCCAGCTTTTTCCAGCAGACGCAGGGTTCCTAGCCAGAACATCATCATGCCCGCCAGTGGCAGGGCGATGTCCAGCACCGCACTCTTTGATGCCTTGAATGCTTCATTGATAACGCCTGCGTCACCGCCCAGCCTACCCGCCAGCCCGGCGATCAGTAGGCCGATGATCATGAGGGTGGACCAAATGTAGTTCAGCATGACTTCATGATTGATTGGACGCGACTACAGGGCAAGATCCAATTTGATACGGAGGTGCATCTGAAGGCACGACCCTGCCGTAACGACTTCGGCAACTTACTTTCGATAAACGGCAATGCATTACACTATCCAGATGGCCAGCCAGATCTGCGGGCTAAGTCCGCATGTGATCCGCATCTGGGAACGTCGTTATGCAGCGCTCGTGCCAAACAGGACTTGCACCAATCGTCGTCTTTACTGCAAAGATGATGTGGACCGGTTGACGTTGTTGCGCCGATTGACGGAGGCTGGGCATCGTATCCGCCACATCGCCAATCTGCCCACCGAGGAACTCAGGCTTTTAGAGACGCCGACGAATGAGGCTCCGTCCGTAAAGATTTTTGTGGCAGATACTGCCGAGCCGTTGGATGCGCCAGAACACTTCATTGACGCCTGCTTAGCCGCTGCTGCCGCCTACGAGGGCGACAACCTGCGTCGCTTGATGCAACGAGCACGGTTGCAGTTTGGCCAGCGTGGGCTTCTTCATCGTATCATTTGCCCCCTGATCGCAAAGATCGGCGAAAGCTGGCAACAGGGGGAATTGCGCCCCGCCCAGGAACACGTTGCGACGGGTGTTATCCGAGAGATGCTCTCCACCCCAGTGCCGGGCAGCACCGTGGCAGTCACAGCACCGGAGTTGGTGGTAGCGACTCCCACTGGGGAAATTCACGAAATGGGTGCCCTTTTGGTAGCCGCATCTGCACGCGATCTCGGATGGCGCGTCACGTATCTGGGGGCGAGTCTGCCTGTTGAGGAAATTTCTGCCTGCGCCAGGACACGCAAAGCCACTGCGGTGGCGCTTAGTGTCGTGTATCCAGAAGGTTGCCCTGTAGTCGAAGAGAAACTGCGGCGTCTACGAACTCTCCTCCCAGAGCCGATGGCGTTGATGGTAGGCGGCCGTGCCGCAGCCAGCTACCGATCAAGGTTGTCCGAAATGAATATCCTCTGGGCAGGCTGTCTGCATGAGTTGGACAGGGATCTACTGAAAATCGGGCACGCCACTGCGGAGTGATGCTGGCTGAACGCGGTGGTTCAATGTGGCTGTGGGCAAAATCCGACGTGCGCTTCTAAACGGCGGCTTGCGTGATTCTCTTCTCTGTCTAGGCTGCGGGTTCATGCAGCTTTACCGCACCACCAATGGATTTTTTGTCAGCCGGAATGATGG
>CAZCAL010000424.1:0-861 GCA_964496625.1 uncultured Verrucomicrobiaceae bacterium
TGGTGACCTGCATCACTTTTCCTTCAAGGACATGCGGCACTATATTTCCAAGATCAACACGTTCTCCGACGTGTTTCTGGAACGCCAAAAGGATGCAGGTGCGCAGTGGTCGCTGATTCACACCCTGTTTCGCCCCTGGTGGCGTTTTTTCCGCGCCTACGTCTTGCGCAGGGGATTTTTGGATGGATTCCCAGGCTTCTGGATTGCCACGGCGACAGCGTTTTTTGCCTTCGTCCGCTACAGCCGCAAATTTGAACACGAAACGCTGGAGGTAGCAGGCAAATGAAGCTGGCGCTGGTCTATCACCAGTTTATCCGCAGCGGTGGATTGGAGGCGTACCTCGTCGAGTTTTCCACTCGACTCTCCAAGGCCGGACATGAACTCACCCACGTCACGGCAAAGATCACCCCTGACGTTCGGGAGCGGCTGAGCGGAAAGATCGTCGAACTGCCCCGTCTAGCGGGATCTCCTCTGCTGCGGATGTGGCAGTTTGCGCGGGACTCCGCAAAGCTGACATCGTCTCTATCCGTCGATGCAACCATTGGCTTTGGCCGAACTTATGCCCATAACCTGCATCGCGCGGGAGGCGGATGCCACGGCCTGTATTCCCGGCTCCTGCCTTGGTACAAGCGCTATGCTGCAAAGAACATGTTGGAATTGTATCTGGAGCGCCGACTTTACACGCAGCAACAGACGCAGCACTTCGTCACGAATTCGGATCGCGTCAGCGCCCAGCTCCAAGGTATGTATCACACACCCGGTGCACGGTTTACGACGATCCATACTGCGGTGGATACCACTCTGTTTCGTCCAGCAGAAAACCGCCATGCGCTGCGATCCGTCCTGTGCCGAAAGCTCGAA
>CAZCAL010000424.1:871-4405 GCA_964496625.1 uncultured Verrucomicrobiaceae bacterium
CTCCAGAAGACGCCACGGTGATGCTTTTTGTCTCACTGAGCCATCGCCGCAAGGGTCTCGATAGTCTGCTGGACGCCATGGCACAAACCAAGCGAGGCGTTCTCTGGATCGTGGGTAAGCCACTGAATGCTGCTTACAAAGCCAAAATCAAGACGCTGGGGCTGGAAAGCCGAGTTCGTCCGGTGCCGGTTTCTGGCACCATCTCGGAACTCTACCAAGCAGCAGACTGGTTTGTTCATCCAACTCTTTATGATGCCTGTGCCAATACCGTATTGCAGAGCATGGCGAGCGGGCTTCCGGGAATTATTTCGACGCAAGATGGTGCCATTGACCACGTCCACGATGGTCGCAATGGGTTCATGCTGCATCATCCTGCAGATCCCAAGGCTGTCGCTGATCGATTGAACGCAGCGCTTGATTGCAGCGAGCCCGAGAGGGCGGCGATGGGTATCGAGGCACGCGAGACGATGCTGCCATTCACCTGGGAAAGACACGTTCAGAACTGGGAACAATTGATTCCCACGGTCAAACCTTGGCCCTGAGTAAAGGGTATTTTAGCTCGTCAGAAGGCCTCATTTTTGGTTCAATCGTTCAGCTTCCATCAACCTGAACGAAGATCAGCCCACCTGTTGATCGCGCCTCACTTTGCTGTGCCAATCCTTCATCGATCCAGTCGCTCCATTGCAGCCATTCTACTCGGGGCATCCCTCACCACCTCCGCCGGGGCCGCCTTTCCTACGCTGTCACTGAAGCCTGTCGTGCTGCAGCAATTTCATGCTCCGACAAACATCATCGCCGCCCCTGATGGGACAGACCGGATGTTCGTGACGGATCAACCCGGCGTGATTTACATCATCGATGGCGGCATGATGCGGCCAACTCCCTTCCTGGACATCACCAGCAAATGCGTGCCGCAAACGACGGGCTATAGCGAGCGTGGCCTGCTGGGAATGGCGTTTCACCCTGCTTACAACACGCCATCGTCAGCCGGCTATCGAAAGTTCTATCTCTACTACAGCGCGCCGGCCAGCACGTTGACAAGTAATCCCAGCACCCCGCAAGACCACGTCAGCGTGCTCGCCGAATACGAAGCATCGTCCAATGATCCCAACACCGCCCTCCCTGGCAGCGAGCGTATTTTGCTATCCTTCGGGGAACCTCAGGGGAACCACAATGGAGGCCAACTGCAGTTCGGCCCGGACGGGATGCTTTACTTCAGCACGGGTGATGGAGGGAGTTCCAATGACAACAACTCCGGACACACAGGCGGCAGCAGCGGTCGCCCCAGTAATGCGCTGGGCAACGCCCAAGACCGCACCAACTACCTTGGCAAGATTTTTCGCATCAATCCTGTGGATCCTGATGGTGCTGGCCCCCTCACTTACTCGATCCCAGCGGACAATCCCTTTTTCAGCGACCCCACGCCAAGCCTCAAAAAGGAAATCTACGCCTATGGCCTGCGCAATCCTTGGCGTTTCAGTTTTGACCAACGCCCAGGCGGCACGAATCGCATGTTCTGCGGTGACGTGGGTCAGGGCCGCGTTGAAGAAATCAACCTCATCATCGCAGGTGGGAACTATGGATGGCGCTACCTTGAGGGCACCGAAATGCCAGCCTTCTCTTCAGGCGCATCGATCAATCCAATGCCGCACCCCGGAGGCACATTGATCGATCCCATCGCTCAATATGCCCACTACAATACCACGGGAACCGGCTTGCCGCAGCTTGGCCTTTCGGTGACTGGCGGATTTGTCTACCGCGGTGGTGCGATCCCCACCATGCAGGGCAAATATGTTTTTGGCGACTACGGAGCAACTGCTGGCGCCACCAATGGCCGACTGATGGGACTAGAAGAAACGGCACCCGGCAGCGGCACCTTCACCCTCACTGAGGCACTGCCCTTAATCGATGGAAACCCCATCTCCGGCCAGCGCATCCTCTGCCTCGGTGAAGACAATGCTGGCGAGATCTACCTGGGAGTAAAGACCACTGGCGGCGTGCTGGCACCGGATGCTGGACTCCCGTCAGGCGGGCTGTTGAAGTTGGTGCCTGCTATCCCTGGCACGACTACCAACACCACCTTGGAGCCCTCCAAAGACAACACCATTTTCTCCGAGGTGCCGGAGAATTCCAATGGAGCCGGAGACCGTATTTTCGCCGGAAACACCGCCAACAACGATCCGAGACGAGGCCTATTGGCTTTCCCGCTCTCAGCCATTCCAGCAGGTTCGCAGGTCCATTCCACCAGTCTCGTCCTACGAGTCGGAAACAGTCCGCCAGACGGCCCGGCCAGCACGCCGATGGCGCTCCACCGGCTGATCGCGGACTGGGGAGAAGGGCCGTCCGATTCTGGATCCAGCGGGGGACAAGGGGCTGCGGCCTCCCCGCCTGATGCGACTTGGAATGAGCGCATTTTCGGGACGGAGGCCTGGATCACTGCTGGGGGTGACTTTAAAGCTGCGGCTTCAGGAACCACCAATGTCGGGACAAGCGGGCCCTTCACCTGGGCGTCCACAGGCAATCCAGAGCTAAATGTCGATGTCCAACGATGGGTCAATGATCCCAGTGCAAACTTTGGCTGGATCCTCATTGGCGACGAATCCACCCCAAAGTCAGCGCGCGGTTTTACCAGCGGCGATATTAGCACCTCAAGCCAGCGACCGAAGCTTGCGATCAGCTACACCCCGCAAGGTGCCCCCCCTGCCCCGCATTTTCAGACATGGCTAGCCACCTTCTATCCATCAAATCTCGTCGGTCAGTGGGTCGATCCAAATGGCGATCACGATGGCGACGGAATCAAGAGCCAGATCGAGTATGCGTATGGATTCAGTCCACTGGTCTTTGACGACTGCGATGACTTCTTGGTGTCCCGGGCCCCCTCTGCATCAGGGAGCACCGATCTGACCATCGTTTTTCGCCGCGATACTGCTGCGACAGACCTCACTTATCACCTCCAGATCAGTGGCGATTTGATCCAGTGGACAACGGTCGCAGAGAGCATCGCCGGTGCCCCCGCAGCCGGGCAAAATGGAGGGTTGATCAACTCTGACGCCCCGTTGTCTGGCACGGTGAACCTCGTCAGTGTCACAACGAATCTGCCTGCGGGCTCAAATGATAAAAAATTTGTGCGTCTGGAAGTGATTCGTCAGCCATGATGGATTCGTATCAACCGTGCAATCCTTCCATTGACCAGCATGTCTGGGTGGGGCAATGCTCAGCGAATGCCTCAAGCCCTTCCCACTGCCGCCGACACCCAAGCTTGGGGCTTTGCGCTGGCTACAGAGCTAATACCGAGGTCTGTCGTCGCCCTCTGTGGGACTCTAGGTGCGGGCAAAACGCACGCCACTCAAGGAATCGTCGCGGGACTTGGCTCACAGGCGAATGTTACCAGTCCGACTTTCACGCTCGTCCATGAGTATCTGGATGGCAGGCTGCCCGTTTATCACTTCGATTTTTACCGAATGGAGAGCGCCACGGAAGTACTGAACATCGGCTGGGATGATTATTTGGATGAACAAGGAGTGATCATCGTCG
>CAZCAL010000425.1:0-4403 GCA_964496625.1 uncultured Verrucomicrobiaceae bacterium
AGTTTGCAGTCGCGCTCGCTGGCTCTGTGACGATCTCTGCGGTGGTGGCGCTGACCCTTTCGCCGATGGTCAGTTCTCGCTGGCTCAAGCCGCTGGATCAGGTGAAGCACGGTGCCGTTTTCAACTGGTTCGAGCGTCGCTTTGACAACCTAACCAATCGCTATTCCCGCATGTTGGGATGGACGTTGAAGCACCCGATCTTCACCATGTCAGTCGCGTTGGGATCGCTGGTTTTGGGTGGTTACTTCTACCAGAACCTTGATCAAGAATTCCTGCCGGAAGAAGATAAAGGCCGCTTCCTCGCACTGGCGCTCACGCCAGAAGGATCGACGCCTGCGTTCACGGATCGCATGGTCCGCCAGATGGAGGGCATCGCTGCCGCGAACCCTGCGGTGGAAAGCTACTTCACCGCTGTGGCACTACCCTTCAATGGCCCGGGAGATCCGACGCAGGGCTTCATGTTTGTGAGGTTGAAGGATGACCCAGGGCGCCCAGGGGTGCGTGACGTGGTGGGTGGACCGACTGGAATCGGAGCGCGATTCTTCGGAGAAGTCGCAGGGGCATTCGCCATCCCGATCATGCCAAAAGCGGTCGATCTGGGCATTAGCCAGCCCTTTGAAATGGTCATCAGTTACCCAGAACTTAGCGATCTCACCGCCACCAGCGAGGCTGTCCTCGGCAAGCTGCGCCAAAGTGGCTTTCTGGCTCAGGCACGCTCTACCGTGGAAATCTCCAAGCCGGAACTGCGCGTTCATATCGACCGCGATCGTGCAGGTTCACTCGGTGTCGCTGTGGCAGACATCTCGCGCACTTTGCAGATCATGTTTGGCGGGCAGGATCTAGCGACGGTGAAGAAGGATGGCCGTCAGTATGATGTCATCGGGCAATTGAACAAGGACCGGCGCCTGACCCCGTCTGACCTCGATCAAATCTATGTGCCCAACAATCGCGGTGAACTCGTGCAACTGGCCAACGTCGTGACGACCGATACAGGGGCCGGACCAAATCGCATTGAGCGATACAACCGCCAGCGTTCCGTCACGATCCAAGGCACACCGATGGGTGTGACACTGGGGGAGGCGATGAACCGTGCGGAGGTGATTCTGAAGGAGACCTTGCCTCCTGGCTTCACCTATTCATGGCGCGGAGAATCGCAGAATTTGCGCGAGTCCAGCGGCGATATTTGGTTCTTGCTCATCCTTGCCTGCATCATCGTTTACATGGTTCTAGCTGCCCAATTCGAAAGCCTTATCCACCCCTTCACCGTGATGCTGGCTCTGCCACTGGCAGCGCTCGGAGCCTTTGGATTGCTCTATGCACTGCGTTGGGTGGACTTTGCCGGCACGATGCTTTACGGTTGGACGCATTACGCGCCCGATGCACCCGATTGGGCAAAGACCGTCCAGCCATGGATTCCGCGTATTCCTTCAATGAACCTCAACGTCTTCAGCCAAGTCGGCCTGGTGCTTTTGCTGGGTCTGGTGACGAAGAACTCCATCCTCTTGGTCGAATTTGCCAACCAGCAGCGGGAGGAAGGTCACGATGCCCTGACCGCGATGTTGAACGCAGGGCGCATCCGTTTGCGCCCCATCTTGATGACATCGCTGGCCACCACCGCGGGCATCCTTCCGATCGCCATTGGCTTTGGTGATGCGGCGGAGGGCCGTCGCCCCCTTGGCGTCGTTGCTGTCGGTGGAATGATCACCAGCACGCTATTGACGCTTTTTGTCATCCCTGTCATTTACACCCTGTTATCCCGTTTTACTTCAGTCAAGAAGGCTGATACCGAACCCGCAGCGCCATCCATCGATCTGCCTGCACCAAGCCCCGCCGTATGAAAAGACCATCCCTCGCCCTGATCCTCCTTCTCGTCGCCTCACACACAGCGTTCGCAGAGGATGCCGTGTCCGCAGGCCCACTGCCGAAAAACATGAACCTGGCCACGGCACTAAAGCTGGCGGTCGAACATAATCCTGATATCGCCTCCGCCCGCGAAGGCATTCGTCTCCAAGACGGAGTCAGGTTGGAGGCCCGGTCGTCCTTCTTGCCGCAAGTCGCCGTCAATGGCAGCTACAGCGGCCGCAGCGTGGACCGTGTCGAGGGCTTTGGCACCTTTTCGCCACAGGACCAGAGCTGGACGACCGATCTCGGCGTTTCGTACTCACTCTTCTCCGGCGGCGTGAACACCGCCAATCTCCGCGCCGCGAAGTCCTCGGTATCCGCCGCTGAAAATCGCCTGCGCGCAGCCATCGACGACGTGCTGCTCGCCGCCACTGAGCGTTACTTTGATGCGCTGTTGGCCAAGGGGCGCATCGGGGTGCAGGAACAGGCGATCAAGGTCTTGGACGAACAATTGGCCGACTCCAAAAAGCGCTTTGATGCCGGGGTGGGCCAGCAATTTGATGTCTTGCAAGCAGAGGTCTCCCTGGCCAATGCGCGACCACCCCTTGTTCGTGCCCGCAGTGGCTATAAGCTGGCCGTCGATGCACTGCGTCAGATCATTGGTCTCGACTACCCTGATGGAGTGGATGCAGCCGACATCCACCTCAATGAGGAGTGGCCAGCCCTGTCCCAGCGGGAGACGATGACTTCCGCCATCGGCAAAGCACGCGCCACTCGGCCGGAGCTTGCGGCTCTCGCAGACGAAATCGCAGCGGGCCAGCAGCGCATCGTCGCAGCCAAGGGCAGCGCGCTGCCAAAGGTCAGTCTCGATGCCAGCTACGGCGCGCAGAGTTATCAGTTCCGCAGCGATCTGACCGATGGCCTCACTGGCTGGACAGCGGGCTTGAAGGTCTCGATTCCAATCTTCACCGGCGGTTACACCAAGGCCCGCGTCCAGCAAGCACAGGCCCAACTGCGCCAGTCCGAACTCGCTGCAGACAAACGTCGCCTGAGTATCGAAGGCGAGGTGCGCCAAGCCTGGTATGGATGGGAAGAAGCACGCGAAATTTTGGATAGTTCCCAGCTCGTGGTGAAGCAGGCCGAAGAGGCGCTGCGCCTAGCCAAGGTCTCCTTTCAGGCAGGCTCCAAAACGCAGCTAGAAGTCCTGCAATCACAACTCGAATTGACACGTTCCAGCCTCGAAGAGGTGGAAGCTCGCCACGCCTACCACACCGCCCTCGCCCGCCTAAAGAGAGCCGTCGGTGGCGCCAGTGTGGCTGCCGCAGGAGGGAAGTAAACCTCCACCCTGGTGAGGAAAAAGTGCCCCTGTGCGGCAGCCCATCCGCTGAGGAGCGGAAGCGCCGCCTTCAGTTTTACCCGGAGATGACTCCAGAAGAAAAAGTGGAGTTCATTGATGGCGAAGTTGTGATGGATTCGCCAATCATCAAGGAACGATTCAGTGGCATTCGAATGTGATTTCTAGGCCTTATTGATCTGGATCATAAGCCTGGGTGGCAGCGTCCCAGACCATCTCATGATCCTCAGTAAAGACCTCCCACTTCGCATCTGGCACGGCACGGCGGATGTGCGTGAAGACTTGGCACCAGTATTGCACGCCCACCAACATTGCTCGGTCGGTATTGTCAGGCAGAATCGTTTCCCCGCCGAAGATCGTGAAGGTCTCGCCCTCGGGTCGCCCGTCACTCTCCGGATAGTGCCAGAAGGGCTCCCAGTTCAGGCCCAACACAGCACTTTTTTCATTGAACAGCTTCGCCACCGAGAGAGAGTCTAGAAGTCCCTCAATCGTTGCCTTCTCCCTGGCCGTTAGTGGGGATGACCGTGTCGCCACACAGGTGAATCGCACTCCAGAGCGCGGCGTCCACGCCTTCTCTGGCGGCTTCTCTTGCACCTTCTTCTCCTTGCCCTTGCTACGTCGTTTCACCGGAGGGGCAGGGATCTCTACAACCTTTCGTTCAAACCGCGTGTAGATCTCGTAATTGCCGAAGTCAGGCATCTGATCCACCCAGTTGTCTTCCAGTGTACAATAACCTTCGGTTTCCACCATTGTCGCGGGGGATACCGAGTAATCGGACTGGCTGAGAAAAAACTTCCCATCCGGTCTGAAGCCGTAACTTTCATATCGAGTCATGTCCACCCTCCAATCAAAACCCGTAGTTTCTGGTCGGAGCCACCAACGCGCCAGCTGTTCCAAAAACATCCGCCCCTCCCGTTCGGAATAAACGATGGATTTCTCGCAACGCCCGATGGGATCGAGGTGCGTGATTTGCACCGCCCAGCGGCCTTGGTGACTCACCGTCGCATGGTAGGCGGTGCCGTCTGCGCGCTTCACATGGGCACAGTAATAGGAACCGGGGCAGTGCCTCGCCCGGGCTTCGGCTTCGGTGATTGGATTGTAAACACGTTTGGCGCCTGGCGACCATCGTTCTCCATAGTCGATTGTCATTGGTTGCATTGGGCTTGTTACTTCAGTGGGGTGAAAGTGGATCGTATAGAATGAGGCC
>CAZCAL010000426.1:0-1973 GCA_964496625.1 uncultured Verrucomicrobiaceae bacterium
AAACGACGGACATTGTAGAGACAAAGACCTCGCGGGCAGCAAAGGAACCAATCAGCCCGATACCAATTTTCCAATCGTAGCCGAGAGGTTTTATAACAGGCTCAATGAGATGCCCCGCCATCCCTGCGAAACTATTCTCCAACCGCACCGTGGGGTCTTCGCTGCTGCTTTTGGGATAGGTGGATGCAAACCAAATGAGAATCGAAAGCCCCAGGATGACTGTGCCAGCGCGTCGGAGGAAGAGCTTTGCACGTTGCCACATCTGCAAAAGAATTGAGCGTAGCCCCGGCAATTTGTAGCTAGGCATCTCCAAGATCATCGGTGAAGCCACGCCCTTCATGATGGTTTTATTGAACAACCAAGCAAAGAAAAACGCGCCGAATGTCCCGAGCGCATATAGTCCTAGCAAGAAGCCCGCCTTGATCCAGGCTGACATCTGATCATTCGGAACCATCGCTGCGATCAGCAGAGTATAGACTGGCAATCGAGCTGAACACGATGCAAAGGGAGCCACCAAGATCGTGATCAATCGATCCTTGGGGCTATCGATGGTGCGCGTCGCCATGATGCCCGGAATCGCGCACGCGTAGGAGCCAAGCAGAGGTAGGAACGATTTTCCATTCAGTCCAACGACACTCATCAAGCGGTCCATGATAAACGCGATGCGAGACATGTATCCTGTATCTTCCATCAGCCCGATGAAAAAGAACAAGATCAGAATCTGCGGCAAAAAGATCACCACCCCACTCACGCCAGACACCACGCCATCCGTCAGCAGATCGCGCAAATCACCGGGAGACATCCATGTTTTGATCCAGTTTCCGAGCGAAGCAAAGGTGTCTTCAATCCAGCCCATTGGGCCCTCGGCAACGCTGAAAATGAAGTAGAACAAGGCCGCCAATACGATGGTCAGGCAAACCCCTCCCCAGATCGGGTGCAGGAAAATCCGATCTAGCTTTTGAGTGAGATTCACCGGCTCTTTGGCTGGCCTTTCCAGGACACCTTTGCAGATCGCCTCGACAGCACCATAGCGATCATTGACCAGTTGCTCTTCCCAACCCGGAAAGCTCTTCTCGAGAGCCTGCCTGTGCGCCCGAATTTTCTTCATCTGGTCGCCATCGATCCCGTAGTGAGAAGGGTCGTGATCCGACAGCAAATACAGCGGTTCCAACAGGCTAGACTGCGGATGAATCGCCCCGACCGATGCAAGGTCATCGCGGCTGTTGGCCAACTCTTGTCGAATTGCCTCAGGCAGCGGTAAATGCGCATGGGGCGGCGGGATATCCTCACGGCTTATTGCGATCTTTAGCTCTAGCAGACCTTTGCCGCTCGTCGCCTGCATGGGGATGACCGGCACGCCCAACTTATCCGATAACGCCTGCAAATTAACCTGCCATTCACGAGACGCAGCAACGTCCAGCATGTTGAGGACCAAAACCGTCGGCAGGCCAAGTTCCAAGACCTGCGTGGCCAGGTAAAGATTCCGCTCAAGGTTTGAGGAATCCAAAATGCAGATGACGCGATCAGGGCGACGCGTGCCAGTCTGTCGGCCAAGAAGAACATCGCGCAACACGGCCTCGTCGGGCGACCGCGCATTCAGGCTGTAGGCTCCCGGAAGATCGATCAGACGCAGTTTCTTGCCGTGCTGAGAAAAGCATTCGCCCTCCTTTTTTTCCACCGTCACACCGGGATAATTTGCCACCTTTTGGCGCAATCCCGTCAGCAGATTAAAGATCGTCGTCTTGCCCGAATTCGGGTTCCCAACAATCGCAATCAACGGAATGGAACACTCCACCCCATCCACCGCCGCCTCTACCCTCAATGCCCCAGTGCTCATGATTGTGCGCGCGAAGAAATCTCGATAAAGGCTGCCTCATGGTTGCGCATCGCGATGTGTGAACCTCGCACCAGAATTTCGATGGGCTCACCCAATGGTGCCCGCCGCACCACCTCCACGACGGTGCCAGGAACCA
>CAZCAL010000426.1:1983-4394 GCA_964496625.1 uncultured Verrucomicrobiaceae bacterium
CGATCACGGCAGCGACGCCGATGGGCAGTTGAGCGAGAGTAAAGGGTGTGGAAGGCATGGTTGGCAGGATGCAATTGAGACTCTGTCGCAAATACGAACCAAAATAGGATATTGTTTCAATTATTCAATGCCCAGACGTGACTATTTTTTGTGCTCAGAAAAACAGTGTACTGAAACACCCCCGTCGCAGCTTTTTAACGTTCCTTTGTCCCACCAGAGCTTGTTGCAGTTAGTGGCAGGTGGGCGCTATTCCTGTTTCCTCCGATTCCTTCCTTTCGAAGATTCAACAAAGCGCTGCATGCCATTCCTGTTCTTTAAAACCGACCAAAGTCCGACCGTCAGCCAGGACGGCGAAGGGCCTTCTCACCAAATTCCCGTTTTTTCCCAGCAGTGCCAACGCATCCGCCTTCGCCATACCTGGCAGCAGATCCTTCAACCCCTGGGCGCGGTAATCGAGGCCGGAGGTATTGAAAAGCGTCCGCAACTCCCCTCCCCGTTCGTCTAGGGCAACATGGAGTTCAGCTTCCGACGGTGGCGTTTCCCTGATGGCGATTTCTTTGAAATCGATGCCATGGGCACGCAGCCATTTTACCGCATTGCGGCAGGTCGAACATCCGGTGTAAGCGTATAGTTTTAGCATTTCGAACGATTAGCAAACCTCGCAACCCAGACCAACACATACTTTTCCAAGCATCCAGATTGATCATGCACCGTTGCCTGTGGTAGCATCCTAAAACAAATTTAACCCTTAACACCCATCCTATTATGCCCCAAGCAGTCATGGACCCCGAAGAAGTGCGCCGCTTTGCCAAAGAGCTGAAGCGCTTCAATGACGATGTGCAGGCAAAGGCGAGCTCTCTGCAGGCCCGCTTTTCAGCCCTCAGTGCCACGTGGCAAGACCAAGAGGCGGAGCGCTTTTCTGATGAGTTCGTCACTACCATGAAGGCGCTGAAAAAGTTCATGGAGATCTCTGAAAAGCACACCCCTTACCTCCTGCGCAAAGCCCAGCGCATCGATGAATACCTCAATCAGCGCTGAGTATGTCTAGTCAGGCCAAGATCACCAATCTCGACGCCCTCGAGAGCTTCCGTTCCGCCCTCATCGTGTTCATGACCAAGGCGCGCCGTGCTCTGGACGACGCCAGCGATGAAGTCCGCCGCACCCGCTCGTGGATTGAAAACGACCAGCGCACCCACTGGGACGGGGAGCTCCGCCGCCGTCGCAAAATTTATGATCGCGTGCAGCAGGAACTCCTCAGCGCGCGCCTTTCTGAATTCGTCGAAAACCCCACCGTCCAGCAGCAAGCCGTACGCAAAGCACGCGCTGCCGTTGAGGAGGCCGAAGAAAAAATCCGCCACCTCAAGAAGTGGAGTCGTGATTTTGATCATCTTTCCAGCCCAATGGTGAAGCGGCTAGAAGGGCTGCGCTTCTTCCTCGATCAAGAGCTTCCCAAAGGAGTCGCGTATTTGTCCGAAGCACAAAAGACTTTGGAGGGTTACACCCAGGTGCCTATGCTCGATTCCACGCCTCCCCCTCCACCCAGCGACCTTTCATCCCCTGCCAATTGATCGTTTTTCATTCACATCATGAGCGCCAAAATCAGTGCCTCCAATCTTGCCCAGGCTGTGCAAGAGCTCAACATTGCCTGGAGTCAGGCCCGCTACTTTTGGCGGGATACCAAGAGTCTGCAGTTTCAGAAAACCTACCTCGACACCCTACCGGACCTCGTCAGCAAGAGTGGCTCCGTGATGTCAGAGTTGGATGCCCTGCTTAGAAAGGTCAGAAAAGATTGTGAGTAACAGCGGTATGGATTTACGTGTCAGCCGGAGCCTTGATCTCCTGGGAAACCTCCAAGCCACCGTGGCAGACTTTGCCCGGCAAGAAGAAGCCTTTACCAAAGACATCCGCAGCCGCAGGTATGCCTCCGACAGGAAGTTCCAAGAAGCCACGGAACAGGCCGCTGCGATGCATGGCAGTCGCAGCGAGGAAATCCAGAAGCGCCTGAACGCCCAAGAGGCAGCCATCCGGGCCCAACATGAAGCGCGGAAGGATCGCATCGATCGACTCGAAAACTTCGCCCTGCGGAATCTGCCACGCCTCGCCCGCGAGCGTCGCGAGCGCTGGCTCGGCCAACTCCAGGCCCAAAAGATGTCCGCAGAGCGGAACTTCAAGGCACAGCTCCGCTACAAGGCTGGCGATGATCCCGCCCTTCTTGCTGCCTTCAAAGACCAGCGCAAACGGATCGATGAATTGGATGAACGCGCTGTGCTGGCCTTCAATGGCTATGGCAGTTTCAAGGCACTGCTGCGCCGTCGTGCAAAGTCCATCAGCCCCGCCGAAGACGAAGTCGATGTGGAACCATGGGCTGATGAGATCGATGAAAACCTCACCGTCGCAGAACAAAACCTCGC
>CAZCAL010000427.1:0-3282 GCA_964496625.1 uncultured Verrucomicrobiaceae bacterium
TGAGAATCAAAGCAGCGCTCTTCACCATCAGACATAACGCCAGAAAGGTCCCCGCTATTGCCGCCAACGCTGAGTAGAGCACTCCCAGGCAGCAAAACACATTCCCCTGATCTGGAATTGCCAAACGACGGCGGACAAACCAATCTATCCCATGCACATTCCCACTCTCATTGCCCGCAAGCGTGATGGCAATGCCCTTTCCTCTGAGGAGATCCATCAATTGATTCGTGATTTCACCTCAGGGTCAATGCCGGACTACCAAATGAGCGCATTGGCGATGGCGATCTTCTTCCAGGGAATGAGCAAATCTGAAGTGGCCGCGCTTGTCGATGCGATGCTCCATAGTGGAACGACCCTGGACTGGGATGCATCTGCACCGTCTAGAGTGGATAAACATAGCACAGGGGGAATTGGTGATAAGACGTCGCTGATCATTGCCCCGCTCCTGGCCTGTGACGGGCTTTGGGTGCCGATGATTTCTGGCCGCGGACTCGGCATCACGGGCGGAACCCTGGACAAACTGGAATCCATTCCTGGGTTCAACACGCAACTCAATGAGTCACGTGTCCGCGAAATTCTCGCCCATTTGGGTTGCGTGATGATCGGCCAAACCTCCGACATCTGCCCGGCTGACAAAAAGCTCTACGCGCTACGAGATGTCACTGGCACAGTGCCGAGCATCCCTCTGATTACGGCCAGCATCATGAGCAAAAAACTAGCCGAGGGGCTAAACCGACTGGTGCTGGATGTGAAGTACGGATCTGGTGCCTTTATGCAAAATCACAGCGACGCGGAGAAGCTGGCAGAAGCCATGAAATCCACGGGAGAAGCACTGGGAGTTGCAACGACGGCGCTGCTGCATCCCATGGACGAACCCACTGGGTGCAGCGCCGGCAATGCCCTGGAGGTCGCGGAAGCGGTGGAGTGTTTGCAAGGTCGCGGACCTGAAGATCTGAAGAAGATCTGCTTGGATTTAGCTGCCACCGTATCGAATTCAAGCCGCAACGAACTCGCGGAGATGCTGCAAAATGGCAGTGCCTGGAAACGGTTTCAGCAGATGGTTGCCGCCCAAGGCGGCGATCCTGAGAGCTTGGAAAGCATCACGCAGCTCCACGCAGCACCCGTCATTGAAGAAGTCCGCGCCTTAGCCAGTGGTGAGCTGACACGGATGGATGCGAGACAAATGGGACTGGCCGTTCTGAATTTGGGCGCGGGCCGCGCTACCGCGAGTGACACAGTTGACTTTGCAGTCGGATGCGATCAGATCGCCAAGACGGGACGCAGTGTCCGCAGCGGCGATGTCTTAGCCCGCATTCATGCCCGATCAAAAGGTGCGGCAGCCGCTGCCTCCGCTATGATTCAGGCAGGTATCACGATCTGTTAACCCCCTATCTTTGCATGAAAACACGTCGCCAAATTCTGCTCCAGTCCATGGCCGCCGTCATGACACCAGCGCTCGCCCGCAGCCAAGCTACCGAGGAATTACCACCCGTTCGCCAAATCACCAAGGGACCCGCATTCCACTGGTTCGGCTACTACGACAAGCTGCAGTTCTCCCCAGACAATCGCTTCGTCCTTAGTAACCAAGTGAGCTTTGAACACCGGTCTCCAAAGCCAGAAGACGAAATCAACGTCGGCTTGGTCGATCTAGAGGATTCGGATCGCTGGACGACGCTTGGCAACACCCGCGCCTGGAACTGGCAACAAGGCTGCATGTTGCAGTGGGTGCCCGGAACGAAGAGTTTGGTCATGTGGAACGACAGAGAAGATGACCGATTCATTTGCAGGCTACTGGACATTAAAACGGGCGAAAAGAGGATCCTCCCAAGGGCCATTTATGCCCTTAGTCCCGACGGTAAATGGGGCATATCTACTGACTTTCGGCGACTCAACGATACCCGCCCCGGGTATGGCTACTGCGGAGTGCCCGATCCAAACGGTAATGTATTGGCACCCGATGGCGTGGGCATCTGGAAGGTGAATATGGAGACAGGCAAGGACGAACTCATCTTCAGCATCGCCCAAGCAGCCGCGATCCCTTACGAAGGTCCAAGCGGCCATTTCAGCAACAATGCGAAACACTGGTTCAACCATCTGCTCTTTTCTCCAGATGGCACTCGCTTCATCTTTCTGCATCGATGGAAGGGCGATGGTGACAAGAGCTTCGTCACCCGCCTTTTCACTATCAATGCTGACGGTAGTGATCCCTATGTACTCGATCCGCTTGGCCGCACTTCCCATTTTGTGTGGCGCGATCCAAAGAACGTCTTCGCATGGGCCTTTCACCCCAGTCACGGGGATCGCTTCTACCTCTTTCATGACAAGACGCGTGACGTCGAAGTGGTTGGCGAAGAAAAAATGCCTGTAAACGGGCACAATACTTACCTGCCAAATCATGGCAACGAATGGGTTCTCAACGATACCTATCCCGATAAAGAGCGCCGACAGCACCCCTATCTCTACCACGTTCCGTCAGATCGCCGCTTCCCGCTTGGCCACTTTTACAGCCCTGCAACTTACACAGGAGAGTGGCGGTGCGACACCCACCCGCGCGCAAGTCGCGACGGAAAGCTCGTATGTATCGATTCACCACACAATCATGGTCGGCAGTTGTATCTGATCGATGCCAGTGAAATCACTGGACCCTAATTGCATCACCAAGCACCTTCACTGCGTTCTCTTACCATGAGCTACGAACGATTGGCGAAGGTGCTGATGAGTGCGTTTGTGATCCTCTGGGTCGCCATGGCGATCCATCCTGTGCATCGGGCAGATTGGGTGCTTGAAAATGTCTTGGTCATTGTGGCGGTGCCGATTGTCGTGGCAGCCTGGCGTCGGAAACTCTTCTCCCGACTGTCATGGACGATGATTTTCGCATTTCACTGCCTGCATCAAATCGGTGCTCACTACACGTATTCCGAAGTTCCCTATGACGAATGGTGGCACTGGCTGACGGGCGGAACATTTAATGAGATCTTTGGCTGGCACCGCAATCAGTTCGACCGAATTGTCCACTTTCTATACGGTCTGCTGCTGGCCTATCCTGTGCGTGAAATTTTCCTGAGGATAGCCAATGTGAGAGGATTCTGGGGTTATTTCCTGCCGTTGGATTTAACGATGTCCACTTCCCTGCTTTATGAATTGATCGAGTGGGCCGTGGCTGTCAACCTGGGCGGTGATGCGGGGCAAGCTTACCTGGGTACGCAAGGCGACATCTGGGACGCTCACAAAGACATGGCGCTGGCATCCCTTGGTGCCCTGATCGCAATGGTCGTCACAGCT
>CAZCAL010000427.1:3292-4383 GCA_964496625.1 uncultured Verrucomicrobiaceae bacterium
CAACGCGACTTCGCCCAAGAGTGGACGGACAGCTGCCGCGTCAAAACGACCGATCCGAGCGCGTGACTAACGCTTTTTGCGAGGCTGATCATGCCGTTCCACAGGCCGCTGAGACTGCCGCGAGCCCATCACGCGATGGGTCGTCTTGCGGATTTCGGCACGTCCAGCGCTGCCGTGATCGCCTCTAGCACCAGGATCTTCTTGCACATGGAAGGGCCCCGTCAGAGGAGCATCTGGGATTGGTAAAATCTCCGTTACACCAGAGGTGGCACCAATGATTTTTTTTGCACGTTTGGTCGAAGCAGGCTTGGATTTCATGATTGGATGGGTTAACCCTGTAACTCAGCACATGTTTCGCCAGTTTCCTCTGCGGAGTTTGGCACATACTGTGCCCCTGTTGCGTGCCTACCCGCGGTCATTTGCATCCGATGCGTATTGGGCGTTAATAGCGAAGTCCCCCATCAACCATCATGTCATCCGCTTTCAAAGACTATTACGCTACGCTGGGTGTCGCTCGCGACGCCAGCCCGGAAGACATCAAAAAGGCCTTCCGCAAACTAGCGCGCCAGTTTCACCCAGACACAGCCACTGACAAAAAGTCAGCAGAGGAGAAGTTCAAGGAAATCAACGAGGCCAACGAGGTGCTCAGCGATCCGGAGAAACGCCAGAAATACGATCAACTGGGAGCACACTGGCAAGAATCAGCAGGCGTGCCGCCACAGGGAGGTTGGCAAGGTAGCCCAGGAACGGCGGGGCAAGAATTCCACTTCGGGGGGACAGGCTTCAGTGATTTCTTTGAGCAGTACTTCAGCGGCGGCAGCCGCTACGGATTCCCTGACGACTGGGAAGCGCCACCAAAATCCCGCGGAACGGGCCAACCCAGACGCGGTCACGATATTGAAGGCGATCTGCTCGTCACCCTAGACGAGGCCATGCACGGCACGATGCGACCTCTGTCCCTACAGACAAGGAACCGACAAACCGGCGAGGTGGAAACCCATTCGTTCCAAGTGCGCATCCCGCCTGGTGCTACGAGCGGTCGCCGTATCAGAGTGCCTGAAAAAGGGGAGCGCGGCATAAACGGCGGACCC
>CAZCAL010000428.1:0-4379 GCA_964496625.1 uncultured Verrucomicrobiaceae bacterium
CGCGCCGGCATGTCGGAGTGGCAGGTTTTCGACCGGACGAAGGCGGTGTTCGGGTATTTTAATTTGCCGTTTGATGCGGAGTCACCGGTCTGACTGGCCCATCATTTCATGCACTTCACAGTAATTGCAAAAATAGCAGTTTTTGCAACTGCTGCCCCCCTTAGCACATAGGGATTAGCACAGGTGGTCTGGAACGCCCGTTCTATAAGGCTTCCAGCACCACGACTACTTAAATGGGGTGCAAGAGGTCGTGAGTTCGAATCTCGCCAGCCCGACCATTATTCAATTCGTCAAGCCATCACCCCATGATGGACTTCCCCGGAAACATTGGTCAGCCGGAAATTACGCCCCGCATAGCGGTAGGTGAGCTTGATATGATTCAGCCCCAGGAGGTGTAAAATCGTAGCGTGTAGATCTGGCGTGGGCATGACATTTTCCACCGCTTTCACTCCCAACTCATCAGTGGATCCGTAACGGAGTCCCCCCTTGATCCCGCCGCCGCACATCCAGACGGTGAAACCACTGGCCTGATGACCACGCCCGCCTCCGTTGTCTTCACTAGCGCCCCGCCCGAATTCTCCGGAGCCGACAATCAGCGTATCCTTCAGCATATCCCTTTGCTTCAGGTCTGCGATGAGACCAGCCAACGGCACATCCACGCTGGCGGCGCGGTCTTCGAGAGCCGTCCTGATGTTGTTGTGGTGATCCCAGCCTGTAGACGTCACCTGAATAAAGCGGACCCCTTTCTCCGCAAGTCTGCGGGCCATTAGGCAGGACCGCCCAAAACTGTCCGACGCACCGCCACCGATGCCGTAGAGGTCTTGGATGTGATCAGGCTCGCCGCTCAAGTCAAAGACCTCTGGGACGGAGGTCTGCATTTTTGCCGCGAGCTCATACGACTGGATGATGCCATCGACCTCCGCGCTGCCAGGGTCCATCATCTGCTGGAAGCGGTGATTGAGTTTTTGCACCAGATCCAACTGCTTTCGTTGATCGCTAACGCTGAGGTGCTGACAATAGAGGTCTGGAACGCCGCCTCCAGTACCGACGCGGGTGCCCTGGAAGGTCGCGGGTAGGAAGGCAGAGCCATAGTTCATCGCACCACCTTGATCACTGATCGGGTTCAGCGTGATGAAGCCAGGCAAATCCTGCGCCTCAGTGCCGAGTCCATACGTCGTCCAAGCACCCAGCGACGGACGGACAAATACTTCGCTGCCGGTGTGAAGAGCGGCAATGGCCTGCGAGTGCCCAGGATTATTCGTCTGCGCGCTATTGACTAGACATAGATCATCTGCGTGGGCCGACAATGCGGAAAACACATCAGAGATCATCAACCCACTCTTGCCGCGTGGCTTAAAATCAAACTGAGGAGCCAAGTATCGACCGCCTGCCGTAACGAGTTCAGGCTTCCAATCGAAGGTGTCCAGGTGACTGGGCCCTCCACCAAAAAACACAAAAATGACGCGTTTCGCCTTGGCCGGATGATGTCCCACCCTCGGAGCTAACGGGGACGACGGGTCGATGGCAACATTCGCAGCATGAGCCATCGCAGAGAAGGCCAACCAACCGAAGCCCATGCTTGTTCTCTCAAGCATTTCTCGGCGGGAAAGGATGCTGCGATTCAAAAAAGGAGATGAGGTAGTCATGACAATGGGCGCTTGAATTTTACAGTACGTAACGAAACTCCGCACTGGCCAGCAGCGCCTGGACCAACGCCGTCCATCGATAAAGATCGGGATCTTTGAGATCCGCAGAAGGTTGCAATCCGTGCAGCAAATCCAGGGCAGCCGCCGCCTCATCTGTTCCAGGCTCCCTACAATAGACTTTTTGCCAAAGAGCAGCCACACGTTGCGAATCCTGCTTTAAGTCACGTTGATCGAGAAGATTCCAGGCAATATCTCCCGCGCAGTTGACAATGAAGTCGTTGTTCATCAGGAACAATGCCTGCGATGGCACCGTCGTCAGATCTCGATTCCCCTTGATTTGGCTCGGGTTCGGAAAATCCCAGGTCTCAAACATGGGCGGTAATAGATCACGCAGGACCGGTAGATAAATCGTCCTGCAAGGCGCATTGATGGGCAGGAGGCTCTGGGTGCGGGCCGTATTCCCCTTCCCACCATTGCCGGCGACTTGGATTCCAGCGGGTCGCCCTTGAGTTAACTTGCCAGAGATTTGCAGGAGAGAATCTCGCAGCGCTTCCACTTCGATGCGCCGTGGCTGCATCCGCCAGCGCAAGTCGTTGCCAGGATCCATCTCGTTCGCAAGCGGCTGTATGTCGCCTGACTGGGCATAGGTGGTGCTTAGCATCATCCGGCGCAGCAATGTTTTGATCGACCATCCACCCTCCACGAAGCGCACAGCAAGATGATCCAACAACTGTGGGTTCGTGGGTTTCTCCCCCGTGATGCCAAAGTCATCCACCGTCCTGACGATGCCGTGACCAAACAGGTGTGCCCACACTCGGTTCACCATGACCCGAGCCGTTAGAGGGTGAGTCGGTGTCGCAATCCACTTGGCCAGTTGAAGGCGACCGCTCTCTTTTGGCCCGGCCTTCGCAATGGGCGGCAACAACGGAATCTCCATGTCTCCACGATGAGGCGAAGGTCCCTCCTCATACGCATCGCCGCCAACGCGGATCGGACAATTCTGGGCCTTCCCTTCCGTCAGTCCCATCGCCAGAGACGGATCGTATTCGTGCACCACCGCACTCTTCCCGCTGGGCACTTTCTTCATTTGGTCCATCGCATTCTCATCCATCGCGTTGATGATGCGTGGGGCATTCGCGCCCGCAGTTGAGGCACTCTTTGACGTGGGAATTGTCATCAGACGGTCCGGATCAACATAGAGATTGCGCCCCAAATCCGCCTTGTAGGCTGTTCCCGACCAGGTCTCGGAGCTATAGAAAACGCCAGCCAACGCATAGTAGTCGGTTTGTTTGATCGGGTCCGTCTTATGATCATGACAACGCGCACAGGCAACAGTGAGCCCCAGAAAGGCACGCGACGTCACATCGATCTGATCATCAATGCGATCCATGATAAAAGCCTCCTGCCTACCCGAGGTCAAATCCATGCAGCCAAGCGCCAACATTCCAGTGCCGAGAAATGCCTGCCGCCGCTGGGCATCATCAGTAGCAGGCAATAGATCTCCAGCCAATTGTTCGAGGATGAAACGGTCGTATGGCTTGTCTGCGTTCAGCGAATCGATCACATAGTCGCGGTATTGGAAGGCATGTGTAAATGGGGCATTCCATAAGCGCCCGACGGAATCTGCGTATCGCACCACATCCAGCCAGTGACGAGCCCAACGCTCTCCAAACCGTGGTGATCTGAGCAGTCTATCCACGACCGTCGCAAAGGCTTTTTCGTCTGCAGACGGATCGCGCAGGAAGTCACTCATTTCCTGCTCTGTCGGTAACATGCCATGCAAATCGAGCGTGGCCCTGCGCAGCAAAGTTTGGCGACTTGCACGCGGATTGAAGGTTAGCGACTGCTGCTTCAAGGCGGCGAATACAAAACGATCCAAGTCATCGCCCATCTCCGCAGTAGAATCATCGGGAACGACGGGCCTTTTGAGCGGCTGATAAGACCAAGGAGTGATGACTTTTTCCGCAGCTGCTGCAGCCACGGACAACCAAGCCAACCCGACGATGGAGGCGGTGACGAGCGTTTTCATGATCAATTGGGCAACAGAAGACCCGATGAATGATTATTTGCCGAGGCCTACATTCTTGCCTCCAGCGTCGTGAAGGAGATCGATCAGCGCCATCACATCACTATATTTCGTTGAGGCATCTCCCTTGATGGTGATTTCTTGATCAGGGTTCGCTGCAAAAATCGAGGAGAGGCGCCGCTTCACCTCATCGGGGGCAATGACACGACCATCGCTAGAGACTACTTGCCCCGCAGCGTTCATAGTTAAGACCATAGGAATGGATGTTGAAGTGGCACCCGATTTTGTCGGTGCCGCCGCTTCCCCGCCACGATTCCGCTCACCTCCCGCACCTTCGCGCATCGCACGATCACCTTCATTGCTGGGACGTTCGCCTTCGCGGGCTCGTCGATCTCCTTCTTTGCTAGTACGCTCACCTTCGCGAGCTGCCCGATCACCTTCCTTTTTTGCCCCCTCCGTCTTGGGCTTATCGCCATCCCGTGCACCTTCTCCGCGAGGACGCTCACCATCGCGAGTACCCTCTGCCCTCGGGCGATCTCCATCACGCGCACCTTCCTTCTTTGCTCCATCTCCGTCGCGAGCCACCGCCTTCCTTGCGCCGTCTCCGTCGCGAGCGCCCACCTTCTTTGCTCCGTCACCTTCACGCGTGCCTTCCTTCTTTGCTCCGTCACCTTCACGCGCGCCTTCCTTCTTCGCTCCGTCACCTT
>CAZCAL010000429.1:0-4379 GCA_964496625.1 uncultured Verrucomicrobiaceae bacterium
CGCACGGGAGGAAGGGGATCAGATACCAATGATAGGGGCGCGTGTGGCCTGCGATGAGGTGCAGGATCATGAGTGCCGGCCCCCCCACCAAGAACAGCAGGAACCAGCGGCGATGTTTTCGGGTGGCTTCGGCACAGATCCCGAGGACGGCGACGACCAGTCCCAGTGCGACGAAGATCATCGCGACCCACTCTGGCGTTGGCTGGTTCGACAGCGAGACGCAGAAGGAATTGGCAGGGTCCCATTGGGAAAAAGTCACCCCGCAGAACAGCGCCGCCGCACCATCCCAGAGCCAGCCCGCATCGATCTCCCCAGCCAGCATCTTTTGGTTCAGGAACTTGATGAATCCTGGAAGCAGGGGCGACATGATCCCCACCACCAGCATGGCGCAGACCACTCCTGACACCAGCCAGCGACCCAGCAATGCCAGCTTCTCTGGGCGACCGCAATTCGCCGTCAGGATCATCGCCAGCGCGGCCACATTTAGCGCGACCGGGACGTGCACGACGCCGGGGTAAGTCCACAAAATGTAAAACTGCGCCAACCCAAACCCGATCCACCAGCGCCAACCTCCCGTTTGCAGCGCCCGTCCCAAGATGCCCACCAGCACCGGCACCAGCAGCAGCACAAAACCATACCCCCGTGCATCCACACCAAATCTCACCAGCCAGGCATGACCCGCGTAGCCCAGCGCCAAAAACGCCACCCCACGCCGCCAACCCCACACCAGACAAGCCCACACCAGCGCCACCATGGAGCCCAGCCCCGCTATCAGCACTGGCAGTCGGATCGCCACCTCCGAAAACCAAGGATCTTGAGGTCCCTCTTTTCGCGTAAACAAGGCATCGTGAAAGAGGCGCGCGATCACCGTATACCCGACGTGGTTGGTGGGCTTGTTGTAGTCCCAGATCGTGTCCATCCACTTGCGCGGCTCGATTTGGAGCACCCCTTTGTCATCGCGGAAGACATCATCGGCGATCACCCGCTTCATCGTGTATTCCTCATCCCCCCAGAGGGAGAACCCCAGCCTCGGAGCCCCGCTACCAATAAACAGCGCGCCCGCAGCCACCATCAGCATCCACTCGCGACGCGAAAAAGGCATCTTTTGTGGCCTCGCCATCATTCCCGTCTCCAGCTTTCGCCCAGCCAAAGGGGTCAGCAAAACCAGCACGCCAGCCAGGCCCACATTCATCGCCAGCCCACGCCATAGCCACACAGGAACCAGCCAATGCGTCGGAGCCTCCTTCCCCGCCAAGGCGCGCTCAGCAATGCGCTTCTCAATCTTCACCGGACGCTCAATCATCACCAGCATCACCAGTAGCAAAACAAAGAGCCCAGCGGTGATGCGGAAGTAGGGATGGCGAAGCAAGGATTTCAAAACGGCAGGAAGGAATAGCAGTGAACCCCAGTTTGGAAAGCCCCGTGCGACATGCAATCATCGATTGCGTGGAGATTTTGGGCTCTCTTCACTGAGTGCTACCCATCCCGAATCGAATTGACCGCCTGGACTACAACCCGTGACCCTGCTGCAATGCGGCGCACATTGTAGCGTGTGCCACACCTCAATCGTTCAGCAATGAAACCAAATCCAATAACGAGCATGCGAGGTTGTATGCTCTCAATTAGCACTATCGTTGGCATAGGTGGTGTTGGCCTTATGCTGGTATCACTATCCAACTCTCCAGGTTCAGGCCCTGGGGCACCTCTTGAGGGCGTTGTTGGTGGAGTCATCCGTTTGGCTGGAGTTGCTCTGATCATTGTTGGGATCATTCTATTTTGGTTCACCCCGAACGCTGTCGTTCCTGAGATAAGCCGAAGCCAGCTTACGGGCGAGCATGTTGACCTTGTCACACAGCACACTTCGATAGTCTTCCCGGCGGCGGCGAGACTTGTGGGCCTTTGCCACGCCGACAATTCCTTGGCGTCCCATGTTGCTGCGAAATTCGAGATTCCGGATTCTTGCCGTGAGATTTTCCTCCAGAACTCTATCTTTCATAAGGGGCGTGAACGGTCCCCACACTACGAACTCGGTTCCTCGACGGCTTGGTGGCGGCGGAACAAATTGTTGTCTCGAATTGATCGTGTGCAATATCTACCCTCAGGCACATACATTGAGTGCTGCGTAGGAATTGAGAAGGTTCAGACCGTAGCCTATGTGTCGTGGGCGTAACCAACCACAGCAAGCGCAACGAGTCGCCCTGGAAGCAACATCACGCGTATCATGAATCTCAACTCCCTTCACAACTTGAGTCCATCGCGATGAGTTCTGAACACAACAGTCCACCGACCATCATAGGACGTTTGGGTTCGGGAGTTGCCTTCGTGGTTGTGATTTGCGTTATCTTCATCCTACATGAGTTCAGCCAGAGAGTTGCGTCGTTCACCAAGGACACCTCCCATGACAGCCTCGTAGGCACAGCCATCTTTTTGACGCTTACTCTTGGGCCGACCATGATATCCCTTTTCATTCCTCGTCGGACTGTGGTGATGGTCGCCGGTCTGTTCATGATTCCCTATGTATTATTGGCGACCATCTACCTATTGATTCCACCTGTCGGCATAGCTCTTCTGCTGCCTCCGTGTCTTTGGTATCGTTCCGTGATGCGCCCTACCCTAAACCAACCTCTCTATCCATGAACAATACTGCAAGGCAAACGAGAAGGCATTCCGCATCCTGACGACGCACGGTTTTGTTTGAGTCTCCCACTCCGCTCAACACCATCCGCAAATGCACCGAATTGTTCCTCTGCTACTCTCGGTTTTCATCCACTCTGTTGCCGCTGCAGAGCCGGACTGGATGCTTGAGGGCACGGCGCCGTGGCAGGCGCGGGATTCTCAGGTGGAGTGGGTGTTTAAGGATCAGCTCTGGATTGGTGGCGGATGGTTTCAATCTTTTGAGGAACCGCCACGTGACGTGTGGGCATCCAGTGATGGCAAAGCCTGGAGCATCACCGCAAAGAATGCCCCTTGGCTGCACAGCGATCTCCCGATGGGCATCTCCTTTCAAGACAAACTGTGGATCATGGGTGGCTGGTACAAGGGGAGGCTACCTGGACATTCTGCGAGCAATCAAGTCTGGTCGTCCTCCGATGGTATCGCGTGGCAGCAGGTGACGACCGCCGCGGCATGGTCGCCACGGCTTGCGGCCGGACTTGTGGAGCACCGCGGGCGGTTATGGCTGCTCGGCGGCACGGAGGACTACTACTTTGGCGACGAGAAGAGCCTCAAAAATGATGTGTGGTCATCTGCGGATGGCAAAGACTGGAAGCTCGAAACCGCTGCGGCTCCATGGTCACCACGCGGCTACCATCAAGCCGTGGTGTTGAACGATAAGATGTATGTTCTCGGTGGCGGTAGCTACGTGCCAGGGTATCAGGCGAAGAATGATGTTTGGTCGTCCAGCGATGGCGTGAACTGGACCTGCGAGACGCCCGCTGCTCCGTGGGATCCGCGCCTCTGGTTCTCTGCCGCCGTTTATCGTGGCCGGATCTGGGTGCTCGGCGGTTGGTCAAAGGAGAAAGACAATTTTGGCGATGTCTGGCACAGCGCCGATGGCAAAGCCTGGCAGCGACTCGAAACAAAGACCTGCTGGAAGGCACGTCATGAACACTCGGTATTCGTGTTTCAAGACAAGCTCTGGGTCGCGGGTGGTCATGCACGGCCTTTGTCGAATCAGGTATGGTCGCTCAGCTTACCCAAGGATTGGGCACCCGCAGAAACGGTGCCAGTGATCACCCTGCCGGTGCGCGTGCATCTGGTGCAGTCAAAGACCATCCCGGCCATGCAGACCACCCTGGTGGATGCTGATGTGAAGCGTGTCATGGCAAAGGTGAACAGGATCTGGTCGCAGGCCGGCATTCAGTTTGAGATCGAGTCCATCGGACCGACCACGACGCTGGAATCACCTCCGGACCTGCGGCTGAAATCAGAGTATGCACGGGTGAAGGCACTGATTCCGGCGTCCCGCCTGAGCGCGACCGCCATCGACGTTTGTTACGTGAAAGAGATTGGCCCAAACGGTTTCTACTCGGGAGGTTTGATCGTGGTCAAGGATACGGCGCAGCTTGGCGAAGTGTCAGGCGGGATTGACGAGCCATTGCCACGAGTGACCGCCCACGAACTCGGCCATGCACTGGGTTTGAAGCACCGGCAGGAATCAACGAATCTCATGCAGTCCGGCAAGACAGGCTTCCTCTTAAATGCGGCGGAGATCGCCATCGCACGGTGTCAGGGGGAGAAAATGCTGAAGCGCTGACATGCTGACATGCTGACATGCTGACATGCTGACATGGAGCCGCGCAAAGCGCCCACTCCTGCGCACTTTGGACGGTGCCATGTCGGCGGTGAGCGCCTGGCCTGGGTCGAGCTGCAGCCCGGTC
>CAZCAL010000430.1:0-826 GCA_964496625.1 uncultured Verrucomicrobiaceae bacterium
CACCTCGTCGCGGATCAAAAAGGCTATCTAGATCTTGGCCCAGATTTCCGATTTATCCCACCCGGCAACCGCGAATCTTGGTGTGAATTTGAGGCCACAGGAAAGCCCCAGTTCGTCGTGATGGAAACCGTTGTCGGCAGTTACACTGGAAAAAGCGTCCGCCGCCCTGAACTTGGGGAAACTGTCGTCGCTTGGTCCCAAGAAGGCACGGATACCTGGTCACTACTCACCCCAGGCGACCGCAAAGTCGCTTACAACGACGCTGGCTGGCAGGCATACGAGGCAGAGCGGGATGCCCACTACGCCCAGGTCAATGCCAAAGCCCGTGCCGCAAAGCGTGCAGAGACAGACGGCTACTGGTCCAAGCGCCGCGAAGCCGCCCAAAAATGGATCGCACAGGCACCCGAAATCAAAGTGCCCGCACTTCCAAGCGGCTACCCCAAGGGTAATGAGATCGATAACTTCATCGCCACGAAGATTGCTGCCGTCTCCGAAGATGCCAAACACCAAGGTAGCGTCGACTACTTTAAAGACATCGCCCCCATTTTTGAAGCCAAGTGCGTCGAATGCCATCGAGGAACCAAGGCCAAAGGCGGACTCAAACTGGACTCACTCGCGAACGCTAAGGCAGGCGGCGACGATGATGGCCCAGCCATCCAGCCCGGCAAACCTTCCTCCAGCGCCATCCTCGCCAGAATGCAAAGCGATGACGAAGACGAAGTCATGCCACCCAAAGGCACGCGCGTAAGCAAAGACGAAGTCGCCTTGATCACCAAATGGATCGAAGAGGGAGCCTACTGGCCAGAGATTCGCGCTGACCACCTCA
>CAZCAL010000430.1:836-4371 GCA_964496625.1 uncultured Verrucomicrobiaceae bacterium
CATTACTGAGCCCGCAGACAATCTCACCTTCCTTCGGCGCGTCACGCTCGACACCGTTGGCGTCGTTCCCACCTTAGAGGAGATCACTGCCTTTGAAAAAAACCCGGATCGCGCTGCGGCCATCGACCGCCTCATCGCAGATCCACGTTGGGCAGATAACTGGATGGGCTACTGGCAGGACGTGCTCGCGGAGAACCCGAACATTCTGAATCCCACCCTCAACAATACCGGCCCCTTCCGGTGGTGGTTGCACGAGTCCCTCGAAGACAACAAGCCGATGGACCTCTTCGTCACGGAACTGCTCCGCATGAGAGGCAGTGAGCGCCTCGGCGGCCCTGCCGGATTTGGCACAGCATCCCAGAACGACGTCCCCATGGCGGCCAAAGGGACCATCGTCAGCACCGCCTTCCTTGGCGTCGAAATGAAGTGCGCCCGCTGCCACGACTCCCCGACGAATAAGTCCATGCAGGAAGATCTCTTCCAACTCGCCGCCATGCTTGGAACGAAGGAGATCGAATTACCGATGACCAGTAGCGTAAATCCAGATCGATTCAAAATGATGGCCCGCAAGCCACTCATAACCGTTTCCCTCAAGCCTGGCACCAAGGTGCAACCCAAGTGGCCCTTTGCCGAGTTCTGCGATGAATCCGCAGCCGCTCTCGCCGAAGACCCCAAGGACACCCGCGATCAGCTCGCCGCGATGATCACGGCACCACAAAACGAGCGCTTCGCGCAGGTCATCGCCAACCGCATCTGGTCGCGCCTAATGGGAAGAGGAATCGTCGAGCCTGTGGACGACTGGGAAAAAGCCAAACCTACCCATCCAGAACTGCTCAAGTGGCTCGGACGAGAATTCGTACGCGGCGGTTACGACATGAAAAAACTCGCCCGCCTGATTCTGAACTCTCAAGCCTATCAACGCAGCACCGACACCGCACTGAAGGCCACCAGCCCACTCTACACATCCCCTGCTCCGCGTCGACTTTATGCAGAGCAGATTGTAGATTCCCTCTTCTCTGCGACTGGGAAGCCCTTTCACACCGAAGAAGTTTGCCTTGATATCGATAACCAGCGCGACCTGAAAAATGCCATCCACCTCGGCAAACCCTATCGCTCATGGATGCTCACCAGCACTAGCAATGAGCGGGATCGCCCCAGCCTAGCCCTTCCTCGTATCCAGGCCGTCACAGACGTTCTCGGCGCCTTCGGCTGGCGTGGTTCCCGCCAAGATCCAATCAGTAGGCGCGACGCAGACCCGAACGTCCTTCAGCCTGCCATTCTCAGCAACGGCACCGTCGGTGTTTGGCTCACTCGCCTCAGCGATGACCATGGTATCACTCAACTCGCTCTACGGGATCAATCCGTCGATCAACTCGTCGACAATCTGTTCTTAAAGCTCCTCACCCGTTACCCCACGGCCGAGGAAAAGGCGCTTTATACGAAGCATCTTAGCGTCGGCTATGCCACTCGCAAAACGGATCTCCCAAGCGGTGCTGAGCCACCCCCTACTCGCGAGCGGCCAAAATACGTCTCGTGGTCAAACCACCTCGACAGTGAAGCTACGATCGTCCGCCAGCAGCAAGAAGCCGACGCCCGAGCCGGCGACCCGCCCACCAAGAAACTGAGCCTCGACTGGCGTCAACGTATGGAAGACATCCTCTGGGCCATGCTTAACGCCCCAGAATGGGCCTTTAGCCCCTGAGCCGATCCACGAGGATCTGGGGGTTGCTACCGCAGCGCCCACATAGGCATGATGAAAAGTGCAGGGAGCCCATCCTGCACTGATCGCTCACCCTGACGTTTTTCGGCATATTCGGTGGGTCCCGAATGACATGCGATTTGGGTGAGCCAGGGTGCAAGCGCAGCCAAGGCCAGCCACATCCCTCCACACTCTGATAGCTCCCGCATCTGTCGGCGTTGTTCTCTCCCACCATGCAATCTCTTCGACTGACCGCCGTCTTCGCACTTCTCCAATGCTGCGCCCTCCCCATTACCGCGCAGACGGCCAGTTTCCCATTGCAAGAGACTTGGGAAAAGGGTTACCCACAACCAACAGGCACCACTCTGGGCCTCTGGCATTTTGATGCGGATAAGAGCCTGGAAGATGCCTCTGGGAAGGGCAATTCGCTGACGCTGCGTGGCAGCGAACTCGCAAGCAAAGGGAGGTTCGGCGGTGGACTCCTCGGTCATCCAGGTTTCCCAGTGCAGGACAAGGCACATGGCGCTACCACTGCGGCAAAGCCTGCGAGCCTCTCGCCAAAGGGTGCCTTCACGATGGAGATGTGGCTCCAGCCATCTGCGGAGCTTTCACCCGAACTCCGCTCTTATCTGCTCGATAAGAAGTACGTCGATCACACCGACTACCAGTGGCAACTCAGTGAAGCAGATAAGGCCGGTTTTCGCCGCATGTTTGTCACACTGGGTTTTGCCGCAGAGTCCAAAGTGTTCTATTCGAATCCGATGAAACTGGAGACGACTCAGTGGCACCATGTTGCCTTCACTTATGACGCGGCAGGTGAAGGGAGATTTTTCGTCGATGGACAGGCATGGGGCACCATGCGCCACATCGGATTTGGTGCCGTGACACCGGGCGTCAAGGCGCTCTGTATCGGGGATCGACTTGGCAGCAACTACGGCGGATTTCCCGGCATCATTGACGAGGTCCGCATCTCAGACGGAGTGCTCAGCTTTGAGCAAGTAACCCTTCAAATCGTCACCACCCGACAAGTATGGCGGCGGATGGAACGCGCACGTCCCTTCAACGTGGTCTGCACGAATCTTCATCACGATACCCTGAAAGGGGCGACGCTAAAGCTAAGTTTCGGAGACAAAGAAGAAGCCATTCCGCTACCAGAACTTCCACCCGGTAAGAGCTTCACCGCGCCCTACACTGTTGACACTTCACTGAAGGCAAGGCTGTATCTATTTAGAGCACGCCTGGAGATCAGTGGTGATTCCCCTTATGCGACAGAGCAGAGCCTAAACCTCGAAATCACCCCTCGCCCTTCACCCTCGATGCCCGTCATCATGTGGGGAGCGAACGGCGACGAATTGGATCGCCTCCAAGCAATTGGCTTCACCCACTTCATCGGTATGTCCGCGCAGACTGGCCAGATCTGGAAGGAAAAAAAGATCGCACCACCAGGAACTCCTGAGACCATTGAGCGCAATCGCCACACACTCGATGCTGCGCTCTCGCGAGGACTCAATGTCATTGCCACCTTATCCCCTGGCAACCTCCTGGAAGAAGATCCGGCCTATCAACGCGTGGACCGCCAAGGCAAACCTTACGCGCGACACGACATCTGCGCATCGATGCCGGAGATCGCTGAATTTTTTGAGCTCGTGGGACGCAGCGTATCGAGAACGTCTGGCGACCACCCCGCCTTCACAACAGCCCTGATCGATAGCGAAGTTCGCGACCACACCAATGTCAGCTTCAATGCTGTGGATGTGGAGAACTACAAGAAATTTGCTGGCACAGACATCCCCGCCGAAGTGGTGAGCAAAGGCGGCGTGGACTGGACCAAATTGA
>CAZCAL010000431.1:0-4363 GCA_964496625.1 uncultured Verrucomicrobiaceae bacterium
TCCCAGGCCGGCCAGGGCCATCACCGTCCAGGCCGCCGCATGGGTGTACTGGCCGCCATTCTCCCGCACCCCCGGCGGATAGTCGGCGATGCGTCCCGGCGCGGGCCTGACCTCCTCCGTGAAGGCGGGCGAGAGGAGCCGAACCAGTCCATCCTGTATCAGTTCGGCCAGAGCGGTTTCCATGGCGATACCACCCAGTTCGAGATCGACTATATCGGCGAGGATAGGCCAGGCGGCGGTGAGGGCATCGACAAAGACCATTTCCCGACCGCTATCGTCGAAGGCGCGCAGGAAACGGTCGCGACGCCAACCAGCCCGCACCGATTCCCACAGGGCCATGCCGGCCTCCTGATAACGCCTCGCCGTCTCAGCCGCCCCTGGTCGCAGTTCGGTAAGATGGGCAAAGCGCTGCAGGATGTCGTAGAGGAAACATCCCAGCCAGAGGCTCTCGCCGCGACCGGCGGCACCGATGCGGTTGAGACCGTCGTTCCAGTCCCCCGTCCCCATGAGCGGCAGGCCATGGCACCCCAGCCGATGGCCAGGAAAACGTAGATGCGGTGGCAGTCGAGGGTCCCTCCGTCTAGCAGAGGCGCGATGATGGCGGAGGCGGTGATCATGGCCACCGTGGCGGAACCCTGGGCAATCCGCACAACGAAGGAAACCAGCCAGCCTAACAATACCAGATTCATGGCGTATCCAGAGGCGACCTCTTTGACGGCATCGCCGACCCCTGCGCTGCGCAGCATGAGGCCGAAGGCTCCGCCAGCACTCGTGATGAGGATGATCATGCCTGCGGTTTCCAGCGGTGGGCCGATCATTTTTTCCAGGCTACCAAGTCCGAGACGTTTCTGTTTGGCGAGGGTGATCAGTGAAATCAATGCACCGAGCAGGAGAGCGATGTTTTTGTGACCAAAGAAATCTACCCAGGTCCGAGTCGCGGCGAAAGATTCGAGGCTGCCGAAGGCTTTCTGGAGGGAAATCGCCCAGGCGGTGCCAGTGCCTGCGGAGTCAGCGGTGACTTTGAAGACCGATGACAGGCTGATGAGGATGATCGGCAGGATGACGGGGAGAATGGAGATCCAGAAGGATGGCAGCTCGCTGGTTTTCTTATCGACGATGGCGTTCAGGTCTTCGAGGGAGGTGCCGGGCGTTTCGCGCAGTGGGATCACCATGCGTTTATTGAACCAGACGCAGGCCATGAACCCGACGATGGCGGGAAGGAGTCCACCGAGCAGCCCGCCCATGATCGAGACGCCCACGTCCATCTTCAGGGTATCGACCATCGCGATGGGACCTGGGTGAGGAACGGTGAGGGAGTGGGTGATGACGCCGCCGCAGGACACGGCCAAGACGTAGAGGAGGTAGTCTTTGCCAGTTCGGACTCGCAGGGCCTTCGCCAGCGGTGCCATGAGCATGAACATGGTATCAAAAAAGATCGGAACGCTGAGGAAGTAGGTGCTCCACATCAGTGCCCAGCCGGCGTGTTTTTCGCCAAAAAAACCGAGGAAAGCGCGGACGACCCGGTCGGCGGCACCACTTTCCATCAAGGCCATGCCAATGATGGAAGCTAGTGCGATGGAGATGGCGATGTCGCGTGCCGTATCGCCGAGGCCCTTCGAGACGAGTTCGACCGTGCCGGTGAGAAAGGGCATGTCGCTGGCCTTGCCGTCCTTACCGATGATGGCGAAGGTGTCCTTATCGGCGATTAAACCTGCGAGAAGCGCTGCAAACAGCAGCGCCATAAACGGATGCATCCGCAACTTGCCGATCATGATCATTAGCGAGACGACGCTGATGGCGAGGACGACAAAGGGCCAAGTATTGATGGCGGATGCAGCGGTTTGGGCAAGAAAAACGGTCATGGCAGTCATGCTGAACGTTGGCTGGACGGCAATCCAGCCAAAAATGCCACCAAGGGCAGAAGTTCTTTCTCAATCAGCGCTGAAGCAGCCGATCCGCGAGAGGGCGGGGTTCAATTCCCCGTCCGTCCAGTGCTGGCCAACCTCCGACGCTGTCTTGGGACTTGATCGGGTCATGCTGCTTGTCACGTTGGACGTCGCTGATGATTCGTTGATCGACCGAATCACGGGCATGAGAGCAGCCGACATAGGCGAGAAAGGTGGGCAAATGATCGATGATGATATCCGCCGGGGGCGGATTGGGCGAAGTGAAGAGCCGCTTACTCTGAAGCTGCCGCTGGGCAGAGGTCGGTGCTTTGTCAAGAGCCTCGCCATGTTCGGTGACGCAAAGGCGGCTGCTGGGCGTGATGCCGTCGAATTGTGTGGTGCGATTGCCGTCAATACCCACCCGCACGTTCGATGCGACACCGTGTTTTAGGACGATCTCCACCGGCTTCTGTGGGCCGTCGTGATCGAGGTATTCATTGCCGAGGAATTGAAATTGGAAGCTCTTTCCAACGGCTTCCTTTTGGTGGTCTTCGATTCCGGCCGTGTAGCGACTGCCGGAGCGCTCGTAGTCAAACATGACGTTGCTGATGGCCTCCATCTTGACGGCCCATTTGTCTGCCTTGCGCATGTCGTTGGCCTCAAACTGCGGGCCGCGCATCACATAACGGGTGAATAGGCAGTGGTGGACAGTGAGGGTGCTGGCACTAGCGTTAAGGCAGTATGCGTGATGATCGCCGTAGGGGTGGACTTTGGCATTGCTGAGAGGCTCTGAAAACAGGCACCACTGAGCAGTGACTCCTTGGCAGCGGACGACGCTCAGCAGTTCATCACAGCACCAGGAGAGGGAGAGATGATCGAGTAGCACCCTTTGGCATTCGCTGA
The DNA here is from genome assembly GCA_964496625.1 of uncultured Verrucomicrobiaceae bacterium. GTDB lineage: Bacteria > Verrucomicrobiota > Verrucomicrobiia > Verrucomicrobiales > Verrucomicrobiaceae > JACKQF01. The sequence continues at coordinate 2,790 of CAZCAL010000431.1, forward strand.
GGTTGATGCAGTCGAGGCCATTGGAGTTCTTGGGCCGCTTCAGATGGGCTCGCCGATTTTTTGCCAGTGTCGTTTCGTCGCCGAGTCGCACCCGGAAGTAGCGCAGGATGACATCGCTGCATCTTTCAAACTCCAGCGAACCTCCGCGAATGCAGATGCCTTGTTCTGGGGCATCTCTTCCGTCGATGGTGACTTGTCCCTGTCGGACGATGATGCGGTCTTTCAGCGAAATGGTGCCTGCTAATGCAAAGCGGATGATGCGAGGACCGTCCTGACTGAGCGCCCAGCGCAGCATGCCTGGTTGGGGGCGCGCTAGGTCGTCATCCAGTCGGGTCACCATCAAAACTTTGCCTCCGGTGCCGCCTCGGGAGGTTGAGCCAAAACCGAAGGCCTCGCCAGCCTTCAGCGGGGTTAGAGGAGACAGCGCCCCCAGGGCAATCAAAAGAGGGGTAAGGACACGCATCGGAAATAATGGAGAAGTGTGTAACCCCACACGGAGTGGATGTCCACCAGAGGTGGGGCGATGACGCCACTCTTGGGGGCGGAGTTCAGTGCCATCGGCTATTCACACCTGCCGGAAGCTTGGAAATGCGGGGATTTTGTGTGTTTGGCAGTTAGTTATTGTCAATTTATTAACAACTGTTAATTATACGCGCCCATTTAGCATGCCATCCGTCACTAATTATCGACTCCCAGCCAAGCAGCGCCAGGTCCGCCAACGCGGAAAAGGGGTGACGAATGTGCGCAACCATCCCGATCAGGTGAAGCATCGGCGGGTGCTGGGAGTGAAGCGCTGGATTGGGATCATTTTCTTGGTTCCACTGGCTTTGATCACGTTTGTGACGATGCTGAAGTTCTTCGGGCGAATCGCGAGTCGGCATGAGTTGTGGCGGTCTGAAGAGGTGATCTTTTTTGGTGCAGGCACCTTGGCGTGGACGGCGGCGTATCTTGCGGGGTGGCGACCTGTGGTTTCCTATGTGTTTGGCCACGAACTCAGCCATCTGATTGTGGCAAAGCTTTTTGGGGGGAAGATCCTTGATTTCCACTTCTCTGCAGCGGGCGGGTATGTGGAGACAGACAAGTCCAATACCGCGATCAGCCTGGCCCCTTATCTGATTCCTCTCTACTCCATCGTGGCCATGGTGCTCTTCGGAATAGCGGGGCTCTTCATGGATCTCGATTCGCTGCATGTCGTTCATCTTGGGCGGGTCGCCATCAGTGCGAAGGCTGTGTGGCTGCTTTACCTTTTGATCGGCTTCACCTGGGCCTTTCATTTGACGTTTACGATCACGACGATCCGCGCGGAGCAGGGGGACTTGAAGCGAAACGGAGAGTTTTTTTCCACTCTGCTAATATTCATCATCAACGTGCTCCTGGTGGTGGGTTTGGTGCTCATCGCCTCGCCGAATCCGGATTTCAGTTTTGCCGAGGTTCTCCGTTGCTGGTTCGGGGTAGCTACCTCGATCTTCGCGTGGATGGGAAGTTTCCTTGGCTGAGAGCCGAGTCGAAAAAAAGTGCACATGCGATGTGTTCTCCCATGCGCACTCGTGGATTTCGTCAGTGCTGGGGCTGAT
>CAZCAL010000432.1:0-4348 GCA_964496625.1 uncultured Verrucomicrobiaceae bacterium
TCTCGCGCCTCACGCGCCGTGCCGGAGTACCGGAGGGCACGAACCCCTTCGATGTCGCGCAGCAGCTCACCAGGCTCCCGCCCGACGACCCGCAGCGCAGGCTGATCGAGGAACGCCTGCGGGCCCGCGGCATCACCTTTGATCGAGCCTACGTTCAGTATCCAGTGTGTAACCCCAGCCGCTCATCGATGATGGCGGGCCTTCGTGCTGAGCAAACAGGCATCGTTGGAAATGACAAACGCCTCAGAGAAAGCCTGCCGGATGTCGTGACTATTCCTCAGTTATGCAAAGAATCTGGTTGGCAATCGCACGCCTTTGGGAAGCTTTTTCATCTTGGGGGTGGTAGGAATGCGGAATTGAGACAGCAATGGATGGATGCAGGCCGTTCGTGGGATTCTGCTCAAGCGTATGAAGCGACCACGACCGGCAGGAAGATGCTTGAAGGACGCAATTTGACATGAGGGGATCTCAATTGGTGCGCATTGGGCGCTGCGGACTGTGACGACGATGACCAGCCTGATGGGCAAATCGCAGCCGCCACTGTCTCAAAGATTCAGGAGTTGGGGGACAATCCCTGGTTCATTGGCTGTGGTTTTATGAAGCCCCATGATCCATTCATCGCACCGAAGAAGTACTTCGACCTTTACCCGGAAGACTCGTTGAAGATCTGGCATGATCCTGCGGACATGGATGTCGTCGGGAAGCAATCAGTCGGCTTCGGTGCCTATGGCGAGGCTTTCGGGAAGTTCACAGAGAAGGAATGGCGGGAACTTTTCCGCGCCTACTGCGCCTGCACGACGTTTATGGACGCACAGCTCGGTCGCGTGCTCGATCAAAAACAACTTTGGGACAAGACTTTGGTCATCTTCGTGGGGGATCATGGCTATCACACCGGCGAGCGCCAGTGGTGGAATAAAAACACGCTCTTCGAACGATCCTGCCACGCACCATTCATCGTTGCTGCGCCAGGTATGGCCGGTGGAAAGCGGAGCAAATCGCTCGTTGAGTTCGTAGATTTGTATCCAACGATCACCGATTTTTGTGGGCTCAAGATGCCGCACACCCCTGCCGGAGTGAGCCTGCGCTCCGTGCTGCAAGATCCCACAGCAAGCATCAAGGATACTGCATTCACGTTAGTCTCTCGCGGGCCAGACCTGTTCGGTCAAAGTGTCCGCACTGATCGCTGGCGCTTTACTCTTTGGAGTGATGGGCACAGTGAACTCTACGACCACGATGCAGATCCTGAAGAGCAGCACAACGTTGCGAAACAGAACGAGTCCGTCGTTGCTGAACTCACCGCCAAACTCCGAGCACTTCCTCCCATCAAGCCGTCACCGACCCTTCGTCCGCCCTCGCAGTGAGGGTTCTACGCATTTGGAAAATATCCCCTTATGAAACGCCTCCTCCTTATCGCCTTTCTGGCCGCCCTATCATGCGCATTGCAGGCCGCCGCACCACCGAATGTCCTTTTCATCTATGCGGATGATTGGGGATGGGGAGATTTGGGTTGCCATGGGCATCCACATTTGAAAACGCCCAACATTGATCGATTGGCGCGTGAGGGTACTGACTTTCAGCAGTTTGTGGTTTGCAATCCGGTTTGCTCTCCGAGTCGCACTGCGATTGTGACGGGTCAGTATCCAGTTCGGCATTTGGTGCATCAGCACTTTGCGAGTCATGACGAAAACGTTGCGCGCGGCATGCCTGATTGGCTTGACCCAAAGGCCACTCTGTTGCCCCGACTGATGAAGGAGGCGGGTTACACGACGGCGCACTTTGGGAAGTGGCATTTGTCAGGGCAGGGGACTGGGATCGATGCCCCCTTGCCAGCGGAGTATGGATACGATGACGCTGCGGTTTGGACTGGGCCTGGCCGAGGTGTATTTGAAGGCACAACGGTGGCTAAGAGAGCAGGGGATGCGCACGACAAGCAAGGAGCGGCATTTCAAACCATTGCTGCTGCGGAACATGTCTTGAAGTTCATCCGCGAGGCAAAGGGTCAGCCCTTCTATATCAATTTTTGGCTCCATGAGACGCATCATCTCGTCGCCGCGACCGAGGAGCAGAAGGCTCAGTATCCCGATACACCGGAACCGCAGCGCACCTTCTATGCGGCGATCACTCGCGCCGATGCTCAGATTGGTCGAGTGCTCGATTTGCTGGATGAACTCAAACTTGCAGACAACACCCTCGTCTTTTTCTCAAGCGATAACGGTCCAGAGAATTCGCAGCCGAGGCCGACGGACAAATTTTACTACAGCGTTGGGACCACTGGCGGATTGCGGGGACGGAAGCGCAGTCTGTATCTTGGAGGAGTGAATGTGCCCTTTCTCGTGCGTTGGCCCGGCCAAGTGCCGGCAGGGAGGGTTGATAAAGAGAGTGTCTTGGCCGGTGTGGACGTACTGCCCACGATCCTCGCTGCTGCAGGTGTGCCCGTTCCGGCAGGCTATCACGGCGATGGTAAAAACGTGCTCAGTGTGTTGAGGGGCGAATCGATGCAGCGAGATACGCCACTGTTCTGGGAGTGGCGGGGGCCGCACGCGCAGGATGCGGACTGGCCTACCCATGCGATTCGCGACGGTGACTACGTTTTATTGCATGATGAAACTGCGACGAGGACGGAGCTTTACAATGTGATTGAAGACCGATCCCAGGAGCACGATATCGCCTCCGCGAACCCAGAGTTAACCGCCAGCATGAAGGCAAAACTGGATTCTTGGCGCAGCACCTTGGTGCCCTTTGTGCAGTCTCCTCAGCCGGATAGAGGGCGGAAAAAGGCGGCCCCGAGCAAGGCCACAGCTATTTCTCGTCAGGATCGTTCGGTCGTTTTCAAACGCTGGGACAAAGACCACAGTGGAAGCTTGTCTCTCCAAGAATATACGGATGGACTTTCGAAGAAGGAGGATGCGAAAAAGCGATTCGAGAACTTTGACAAAAACGGGGATGGGAGCGTGTCCAGCGAGGAGTTTGTAGGAAAGCTATAGGATCGGGCATCGTTTACGGGCTTGTAACATGTACAGGCCCATTGCATTTTTAATTCTTGGCATTGCCACCCCGGCACTGAAAGCCGATCCCCCAAAGCAGGAGATCGAGGCGAAGGGGAGCGCATTCTTTGAATCTAAAATTCGCCCCGTCTTGGTGGAGCACTGCTACAAGTGCCACAGCGAATCTGAGGGCGAACGCAAAGGAGGATTGCTCCTTGATCGACAATCGGGATGGCTTGACGGCGGTGATAGCGGTCAAGCGGTGGTGCCAGGGGATGTGGAAGGCTCTCTCTTGGTCCAGGCCATTCGCTATGGCGATGAGGACACTGCGATGCCGCCGAAGTATCAGCTTGATGCAGAGGTGGTGACACTGCTTGAGCAATGGGTGAAAATGGGTGCGCCTGGACCGAGGAAAGACATCGGAGAAACTGCCTTTTCGAAGCTGGGGGATCAGGTGGCGATCTTCGAAAAAGCGAAGTCGCATTGGGCCTTCCAGCCAGTGAAAAGTGAGGTGCCTCCGAAGGCAGACGACGAGGCGTGGAATCAAAACCCCATTGACCAGTTCATCTTTGCCAAACTGAAAGAACAAAAGCTGACGCCATCTCCTCAAGCATCGCCGAAGGTTCTGCAGCGACGCCTTGCCTATGATCTCACAGGATTGCCCCCCAAAGGCGATGCGACGATTCCAGATCTGCTGAAGAGCCCGAATTTCGGCGAACACTTCGCACGGCTCTGGCTCGATGTGGCGCGCTATGCGGACACTGCAAACGTCACTGTGCCAGCGACGAAGATGGTTAGCTACTACCCTTATGCATTCACTTATCGCGATTACGTCATCGCTGCTTTCAATTCGGACAAGCCTTATGACCAATTCATCAAGGAACAACTCGCAGCAGATTTGATGGGCATCAAAGGCCGTGCGCCAGAGCAGGCTGCGCTTGGGTTCATTGCCGTAACCCCGTTTTTGACAAACCCGAATGACTTCGCCGATGACATGATTGATACGACCATGCGCGGTCTCATGGGACTCACTGCGGCATGTGCGCGGTGCCACGATCATAAGTTCGAGCCAATCCCCACAGCGGACTATTATTCTTTGCACGGTGTATTTGCCTCGATTGATAGGCCTGCACCGCAGGATATTGAGGAGTTTCCAGGTATTGACGGCTATGAAGCTACGGCTGAGCAAAAGGCTGACTACACCGCCAAGCAGCAAGTCGTCTCCAAGAAGATTGCTGAAGCCAAAAAGAGTGGCCGCTTGGTGGGGGCTCGGCAAAAACTCTCTGAAGTGATCAAGAAGAGTGATCTGGCGGAACTCATCACGTTCCATGACGGTGCCCCCGTGCGTGCTATCGTCGTTAAGT